>JBFWPS010000150.1:0-5274 GCA_050249855.1 Gammaproteobacteria bacterium | reverse complement strand
CAATTTAACAGGCTGTGAACCAACTGCAATAATGGCATTTTAAAATTGAATCGTAGTTTTTTCTTTTCCATTAACAACTTCTATCGCATGATCAGAAATAAATTTTGCAGAACCTGTCACGATTTCAACTTTACGTGGTTTAGCTAACATTTTCAAACCACCCGTTAGTTTTTTAACAATATTATTTTTCCATTCTAATAATTTTTTAGCATCAATTTTTGGTTTGCCAAATTCTATTCCGTGTTCACTCATGTGTTGTGCTTCATCAAGCACTTTAGCCGCATGCAATAATGCTTTTGAAGGAATACAACCAACATTTAAACAAACACCACCAATGTTTTCATATTTTTCAACCAAAATCACTTGCAGACCTAAATCAGCTGCGCGAAACGCTGCAGTATATCCACCTGGTCCGCTACCGATCACAACAACTTGTGTTTGTTTTTCTGTTGGCATGTTTTTTACCCCTCAATTAAAAATCTTCTTTTGTTAATCCTGCTTGCCTTAAAATTGATTTAAAAGTCCCGAAAGGAATTATTTTTCTCGGATGAGGCACAATAACAATATGAACTCCATCAGAAAATTTTACATGACTTCCTTTTTGACTTTTCTTAATAAAACCATGAGATTTCAAAATATCGATGATATGATCAGAAGAATGTAACTTAGACATTTATAGTAGCTTCCCCTATCAGGGCGTTACCAATTTCCATGTATTCTGATCCTGAGATACCGTCTACCTCAAAATATAATTCAAGAGCCTCACGTAGATTTTCAACTGCCGAATCAATATTATCTCCAAAACTCGACACATCCACATTTAAACATTGAGAAACATAGTATTGGCCTTCTTTGTAAACCACATACTTAACATTATGCATTTCTGTACTCTCTTATAATTTAACAGGATTCTATCTAAATTATATACAAAAAAGATAAAATTACTAGTCCTAAAACAACAACTGCCTTACATCCGCTAATAATTCTGCAAGATAAGCAGTAAATCTTGCACCGTCTGCACCATCAATCACTCGATGATCATATGAAAGTGATAATGGCAACATCAAGCGAGGCACAAACTGCCCGCTCTGATAAACCGGTTTCATCGATGCTTTTGAAACACCTAAAATTGCCACATCGGGTGCATTTACAATCGGAGTAAACGCAGTACCACCTATACCGCCCAAACTAGAAATTGAAAAACAGCTACCTTGCATTTCTAAAGGTGTTAAACCTTTTTCACGTGCTTTGTGACTAATTTTAGAAAGTTCATCAGCTAAATCAAATAATCCTTTTTTATCTACATCACGGATCACAGGAACCACTAAACCATTTGGCGTATCAACGGCCACACCAACATGAAAATACTTTTTATATATTAAATTTTCGCCACTCGCATCCAATGAACTATTAAAAATAGGATATTTTTTTAAAGCAGCAACGACCGCTTTCATAATAAAAACAAGTGGGGTTAATTTATAGCCTGCTTGTTCTGCTTTTTGTTTATTATTATTTCTAAAAGTTTCAAGTTCTGTGATATCAGCTTCATCAAATTGTGTTACATGGGGAATGGTCACCCAATTACGATGTAAATTAATACCGGTTAAACGCTTAATTCGTAATAAAGGTTTTGTTTCAACTTCACCAAATTTTGCAAAATCAATAACCGGCGCATCAGAAACACTTAAACCTGAACCGCCACCACTACGATTTTGCATAATATTTTTTACATGCAGTTGTACATCTTCAAACAATACACGTCCTTTTCTACCAGTTGCACCTACATTATTTAAATTGACGCCTAATTCGCGTGCATAACGTCTAACTGCAGGCCCTGCATGTATTTCAACTGCAGATAAATTATTTTCATCAGATTCTACAACTGGCGCTTGTTTTTGTGGTTGCGGTGCTTGAGCTGGTACAGGTGCTTCTTCTTTTTTAGGTGCAGGGGCTGCTACTTGTGGTTTTGCTTCAGTTGTTGCAGCTCCCGTGGTTTCTATCGTTAAAATCAATGAATCTTGTTTGATTTTATCACCCACTTTAACTTTCATTTCTTTAACAGTACCAGCGAATGGTGATGGGACTTCCATGCTTGCTTTATCACTTTCTAAAGTGATAATAGAATCATCTTTTGAAATTTCATCACCGACTTTAACCATCACTTCGATGACAGCCACTTCATTAGGGGTACCAATATCAGGTACTAATACTTTTTCAATAGCCAAGGAAACTCTCCTTTTTTACACAGTTTCTGGATTAGGTTTTTTTGGATTAATTCCTAGTTTTTTCATCACATCTTGTAATTTTTTATGATCAAATTCACCTTCGTCAGCCAAGGTTTTTAATGTCGTATACACAATATATTTTTTGTCAACTTCAAAGAAATGACGTAGCTTTTCTCGTGTATCACTTCGCCCAAAGCCATCTGTACCCAAAGTTACATATTTTTGTGTGATATAAGGTCTTATTTGATCTGCATAAAGTCTAATGTAATCAGTTGCTGCAATAATAGGTCCTTTACAATCTTTCAAACAAGTTTGAACATAAGAAGATTTTGGCTTACCACTGGTACTTAATAAATTTTCACGTTCGATATTCATCGCATCACGTCTTAATTCATTAAAACTTGTGACACTCCATATATCACAAGCAATACCATAATCTTTTTCTAACATTTCGCCTGCTGCAATCACTTCATTTAAAATCGTTCCACTTCCCAGTAACTGTACACGAGCTTTATGTTTTTTATTGCCTTCTTTGAATAAATACATACCCTTTACAATGCCTTCTTCTACACCTTTAGGCATTTCAGGATGTTCATAATTTTCATTCATTAATGAAATATAATAAAATACATGTTCATCATCTTGAAACATCCGTTTTAAGCCGTCATGCAAAATTACCGCTAACTCATAACTATAAGTTGGATCATAAGCACGACAATTTGGAATAGTGCTTGCAAAAATATGGCTATGACCATCTTGATGCTGTAAACCCTCACCCGCCAAAGTGGTTCGCCCCGCTGTTGCGCCTAATAAAAATCCTTTAATTTGCATATCCCCAGCGGCCCAAGCTAAATCACCAATACGCTGAAATCCAAACATAGAATAATAAATATAAAAAGGAATCATTGGGTAATTACAAGTTGAATAGGTATTTCCTGCTGCCATCCATGAACACATAGCGCCTGCTTCATTGATCCCTTCTTCCAGGATCTGTCCATTTTCACTTTCGTGATAAAACATCACTTGTTTAGAATCAACCGGTTTATATAACTGGCCTACTGAAGAATAAATACCAATTTGTCTAAACATCCCTTCCATACCGAATGTTCTTGCTTCATCTGGCACAATAGGCACAACTCGTGATCCAATATTTTTATCTTTTACTAACGTTGTTAAAAATCGTACGTAAGCCATAGTCGTAGAAATATGACGGTCACCTGTTGCTTGTAATAAGTTTGCAAATGTCTCTAAGGGTGGAATTTCTAAAGGGGTTGAATTAGGACGACGAGAAGGTAAATATCCGCCTAATGCTTTTCGTTTTGAGCGAACATAAGTTACCTCAGGACTATCATCAGAAGGCCTATAAAATGCAGCTTTTTCAACTTGTTCATCAGAAACAGGAATATCAAATCGTTCACGAAAATATTTTAAATCATCTACACTCATTTTCTTTTGTTGGTGTGTGATATTCAAACCTTCTCCGGCTGCTCCCATACCATAGCCTTTAACGGTTTTAGCTAAAATAACGGTTGGTTGACCTTTATGTGCAGTCGCTGCTGCATAAGCTGCATAAACTTTTTTAGGATCATGACCACCGCGATTTAAGCGCCAAATTTCTTCATCGGTCATATCTTTAACTAATTCTGCTAATTCAGGATATTTATTAAAAAATTCTTCACGCACATAAGCGCCGTCATGAGCTTTGAAATTTTGATAATCACCATCAACGCATTCTTCCATGCGTTTTACGATAACACCTGTTTTATCATTTTCAAATAATGGATCCCAACGACCACCCCATAATACTTTAATAACATTCCAACCTGCTCCACGAAATACTGATTCTAATTCTTGAACAATTTTGCTATTGCCACGAACTGGCCCATCTAATCGTTGCAAATTACAATTGATCACAAAAATCAAATTATCTAATTTCTCACGCCCCGCTAAAGAAATCGCCCCTAATGATTCTGGTTCATCCATTTCACCATCACCACAAAAAGCCCAAACTTTTCGACCTTCGGTTTCAACTAAACCACGATTATGTAAATATTTTAAAAATCGCGCTTGATAAATTGCTTGCATAGGACCTAAGCCCATAGAAACGGTTGCAAATTGCCAATATTCTGGCATTAACCAGGGATGTGGATAAGAAGTTAACCCATCTGCTTCTACTTCTTGGCGAAAATGATCTAGTTGATCTTGAGACAATCGACCTTCTAAAAAACTACGCGCATAAATACCGGGCGAAGAATGGCCTTGTATATAAAGCAAGTCGGCACCTAATTTATCGTCAGGGCCACGAAAAAAATGATTAAAACCTACTTCATATAAAGTAGCGGCTGATGCATACGTTGCGATATGGCCACCAAGTTCCGGTGCTTTTTTACCGGCATGTAAAACCATTGCCACTGCATTCCAACGATTAATAGAAACAATATGACGTTCTAAATCGCGATCACCTGGATAATCCGGTTCTTCAGAAACTGGGATAGTATTCACATAAGGGCTATTTAAACCAAAAGGCATATCAGTACCTTTTTCACGAGCGTGCTTCATCACTTCCGCGAGTATAAATTTGGCGCGTTCAGATCCTTCACGTTCAATGACTGATGTAATCGCATCTAACCATTCATTGGTTTCTATTGGGTCAATGTCTGCTGTATTGATGACTTCACTCATTATAAATACCTGCCTTACCTCAAAATTATTGTGAGTATAATAACTAGCAAACGTCACTTCGCCAATAAAATTATTTTTTTCACTGAATTAACGCTTGATTTATTATCTTAATAGTAATATTATCTTTTTGGTTCCCATAACGATCAAGTCTGTGGTGGTCGCAAAGTCTTGTATGGGGCTGTTGCGAGCTGAAAAAATCAAGTTGTAAATGAATCATTTTTAAAGCACTTTATAAAAATAGAAATTTTTTAGTTCATTTTCTTCCGTTTTTAATCACAATTTAAATATTTTTGGTTTCTGTTTGTTCTATTCCCAGTTTTTAGAGACACTCATCCTAGGTTAGACATAAATTCGGTGGGTCCAATAC
>JBFWPS010000149.1:0-5286 GCA_050249855.1 Gammaproteobacteria bacterium | reverse complement strand
CAGTCGACTCATTCATGCAGAATCAACTATTATTCAATCAGAGAATATTTTTGATGGAGACTTGGAACTAAATTATACAAAAGTGAAGGGGAAAAATGCTAAAAAGTTACATTGACGATGAGTTAGAACTCACAAAAGACACTTGGGTGTTATCTTTAGTGCAAAAAAATATTTCAGCTTTTTTAGTTATCGAAGGGATTAATGAAAATGGTAGTAGATTTACTCAAAAAGCCGAGCTAGTACCGAATCCTAAAGAGAAAACTAAAGCGATAATACAATATTATGATGAGACTAGCATCAATCTATCCGTCTTAAATGTTCGCGATTACACTTATCAATCCTGGCCTGTTTCTTCTGAAAAAATAGAAAATGAATTCATACCGAACCTAAAAATGAGCATGAACGAAGGCAATTATGGACATATAAAATATTCTCTAACCCCTAAAGGAAAAAATGCAAATTTGTTCTCAAAAAGTAGCAGTGAAATCATAAGCCATCCCTCAACACAATCTTATGTTTTAGCTGACGCAGTCTCCAATATGCTAACATCAAAAGAGGGACATAATTCTGTTACGTGGGCAAATATGATGGTCAACGCCATCGACCTTCAATGTGAAACAGTTAAATTAAAGACTTATTTTTTTAAGCATCCTGATTTTATTCTCACGCCATCAAAAGATTCTGGATCTGGCTGTACCTTATTTTAATTTAAATATGGACATTTTATGCTAAATATGAATCGTATTAAACAAAAAACAATCGATTTATTTCATCCACGATTGCATTCTCAATATGTCAAACTTAAAGCAACCATTGGATATGATTACTTAAATCCCATTGATTTAATGACAGATATCTTTACTGTAATAAAGAAGTCTGCTCATTACGATGTTTTGTTACTCGCGGGAAACGCTGGCTCTGGAAAAAGTTGGTTTGGGCAACAATTAACTTTGCAACTCTATCAAAAAAAGTCTGAAGATGCTTCTCTTCCCTTTCCACTTTGGACACCACTACTAACTATCGAAAATCCAGAAACTGACCTTCTCAGAAAGCATTTAGAATATAATCTTCACTTGTCAGAAGAAGAAATCGATGAGTTCTTTAACAACACAGATGATTTATTGTTAATACTCGATGGTTATGATGAATTAAAAACGAATGCCAATCTATATGATCAAAACCGATTTAACACGGAAGATTGTACTTATAAAGGTCGTATAAAAACAATCATTACAACTCGTTATGACACAGCTAATGCTTCAATTGAATCAGATCGTACAGCATTTATTCCGAATAATAACACTGAAAAGCTTCGACAATACACAACTTATCCTTTTGAGAAAACTCAAATCAACGAAGTTATTGAAAAATTTGTTTTATCTAAATCAAGAATTTGGTCAGCTAAACGATATAGTGAAGAAATTGAAGGTATCCCTGAATTAGCTGAATTAGTGAAAAAACCTTATCTTTTGTCATTAACCTTAAAATGTTTACCAAGCATCATTGATAATATCAAGGCAGAACAAGCAACAAAAATTAAAATCACACGAAGAGAATTATATCAATATTACATGAACAAATGGTTTCATCGTGAGGCTTTGAAATTATCACATGAAAATACCCAAAAAGTACTCAGCGCTTATCGCGACAAAGGCTTTGAAAGCATAGAAACAGTATTTCAAAACTTTACATTAGAACTTGCAAAATCTATGTATGGACATAGACAATATTCAATTACTTGGGTCCCCAAAAGTATCATATCAAACCTTCAATTATCAATAGAAAGTGATGCTAGATTTTCAAGAAGCAGTACCGAAAATGAAGAATCTAAAAAATTAAGCAATTCTAATTGGTCAAAGCTTCTTCTTGCAGGTGTTACTGGTGCGATAGTTTCAAAAGGAAGAACAAAAAAAAATGAACCAAATGAACCAAGCAATCCAGCTTGGTTAATTCCTTTTTTTGACGATGCTAAAGATCCAACAAAAACATTATATTTATTACGAAATGCTTGTCCATTAGATAAAATAGGGAATAACACTTGGGCATTTACACACGATTCTTTGGTAGATTATTTTGCAGCTGAGCATTTATTTGATGGTGCTATTATTGATTCTTGGATAATTGCAGGTCAGAATTTTAATGATAGAAATCTGCAATATTTTCCAGAAATTATAGATTTTCTAGTCGATCATGTTCGAAAAGATAAAACATTCAAAGCGTTGTTATTCAAAATAATCGATTATTCGAAAATTGATGCGCATGGTTGGAAAGCAGCAGCTAATGCTATCACGATTCTGAATCGTGCAAAAATAAGCTTAAGCGGTCGTGATTTTAAAAAAATTCGTATTGGTGGCGAAACCTCAATTGGTAAAGCTGATCGTAACTGCATGCATTTTAAAATTATTTCGCTACCCTCTCAAAGTGATTATGAGAATAATCATATTTCTTGGAAACATGCTCTCGAAGCAGAAACTTTTTATTTAATTTATTTTGAAGACAAACAACAATGGTTTGTTCACTGTCAAGGAAGACGTGAAACATTATTAAGCAAACCACTAATTGATATCACTGCTGCTGGTGATACTGATATCTCCAGACTGCTAAAGCTTTTAAAAAGGCCTTCTGAACTTTCTCAAGAAAACATGGAAGACTTAGAATACAAATTTAGAGCATTAAACCTTCCTATCACTGAACGCTGGGGCGCTGATCTTTCTTTTGCATTACTAAACAACACTGATCTAAGTGATAGTGATCTCCGTTATGTGAATTTATTTCAAGCACAATTATCCGATGCAGTTTTCGACAGAGCATGCATGGATGGGATATCTATTGGTCAAAATCCTGCTGTATTTTGTGAGGATTTTTCACTCGTACCTCGTGAAAATTATTTTGCTGTTTACAATCGTGGATGGTTTTGGCAAAACGGAAACCTTGAATTTTTTATTTATCCAGATAGTACCCAGTTTGCATTAAGTTCAGCAGTATCTCAAAAAAAATGGACACGTAAAATCACCATTGACGCTATGTCTGTTGCATCAAATTTTAGTTCCGTTACTGAAAAGTGGTTCGCCACAGCATATAAAAAAAAGCTCTATATTTGGGATATTAATAGTGAAAAACTTATCAAATCTGTTAAAACAGGCGTAGCATGCAAAGCACTTGCATGGTCCCAAGATATGCAACTTGCTTTTGTTGGTGCTAATGGTAAGCTTCTTATTTTCGATCAAAATCTTAAAATCTTACACACACTCACTTCAGTAGAAAAATTTACCTCACCTATGGCATGGTCTTCTGATAGTTCTAGAATCGCCTGTGTCGCTTCAAATAATTCCATACAAATATGGTCTAAAATTACCTCGAAAATTATTATATTAAATGGTCATTCAGATAAAATAAATTGCTTAACATGGTCACCAAATGGAATCTTACTTGCAACAGGTTCTCAAGATAAAACAGTAAAAATTTGGGATATCCATCAAGTTTTATGTATTAATACTTTAAATGATCATACAAATCCTGTGACAGCGATTGACTGGTCGTCACAAGGAAATTTACTTGCTTCAGGGGAGACTGTTCAGATAACAGAGGACGATGGATTTTTTAGTGGTGGTACATTAAAAAAAGGAAGCATTTACCTACGCGTAATGCCTTATGGAGACTGTATTCAGATTTATCAAAGCCATAAACAACCTTCTTTTACAAGAATTGCTTTCGATAAAAATGCACATCGTATACTTGCTGTTAGCGTGACAAAACTATACTTAAGCAGATGGCTCCCTCTAGACAAACAGCTAGCTGAATGGCAGATTAACATATCTACTCAAATGAGAGACCGAAGAACAGCACATACAGAGACTGTTGAAAGTATTTGTTGGTCTCCTGATGGCAAATACTTTGCATCTATTAGCCTAGATAAAACCATTCGCATTTGGGAATATCAAAACAAAAAATGTGTCAAAATTTTAAAGGGTTTTAGTAAAGTACCAACAGCACTTGAATGGTCGCCAGATGGAAAATTTTTACTTTCTGGACACATTTCTGACTTTAGCTATAGCGCACCCTACTCTTCTACCAATAAAGCAATGATACATATTTGGGATATTGAAACTGGCGAAATTATTCATACACTACTAGCACACACATATGCTGTTTATGGATTAGCATTTTCTCCCACAGAAAGATATTTTGCTTCTGCTGGTAGTTCTGGTGTTTTAAGTGCTTTTTCTGAAGATTTAGAGATAGCACAGACTAGTACTCCAGTGAAGATTTGGAATTACCTGCAAACTCCCCCCACTCTTGTGCAAAAACCATGGCATGGATTGGGAACTGTTAGAGGAATGGGAGTTTTTAATTGTGTTGCCTGGTCACCTAAACCTAACGATAAATATCTTGCTTTTGGTGGCGATGATATGAAGATTTATGTATGGGATATAGAAAAAAATCGTCTTCGCTTTCAGTTTGCTCCTGACCCAGGTTCAGCAGGATGGCCAAGGCTACACAGTCTTGCTTGGTCACCTGATGGTAAATATCTCGTATCAGGTGATGGCAACTTTGATCTTATATTAAAACCATCTGTTAAAATATGGGAGATGAATCATGGTCTCTGTCTTAAAATATTCGATGGTTACAAATATAGTATTTTTAGCGTTGACTGGTCACCTAATGGCGCATTGATTGCGTCAGCAGAAGCTGATGATTTCAAAGAAAAACACGGTAGTATTAAAATATGGGATTTTTATCAAGAAATAAATATTGCTGTATTACATTATCCAGCACCTGTTAGAAAAGTTAAATGGCAACCACAATCTACACCTCATCCCAATAAGCAATATTTGTTATTCAGTGCTGCCAATAATATGGTTGGCTTATGGAAAGTGTTTAAAAAAACTGATAATGCTAAATGGCAAACAAAATTGAAATGGCAAACAACATCTAATTCTGGATTACTCACAGATAATATGAGTTTTGCGAACGCATATGGTTTAAAAAATGAAATCTCCTCTGTATTTCAACAAGTTTCTACTGGAAGCAATGCTCATGGATCAATATCAAATCAATCTAGTCAAGAAATCTTACGACGACGTGATAGGTCGATACATATACCTGAAGGTCAATTTGATATTAATATAAAAGTTTCAAATGGCGAGGAAATTCGAAATACAATCACACATGACCATTGGTTATTTGCTATCGTACGCAAAAAAAATGAGCCTAATGGTCATGTCTCTATTATTATTCAAGGCATTGATGAAAATAATTTTTCAGACTTCAGAGAAATTCATTTTT
>JBFWPS010000148.1:0-5331 GCA_050249855.1 Gammaproteobacteria bacterium | reverse complement strand
AGGTGGATCTGCTTCCAATATTGTTTTTAAACGTTTAGATGCGATATCAAGTTGGCAATTAGGCGGTGTTCTAAATGATAACTTGAGCGTTGTATTGGGCCTTAAAACATTTCCAGCCTGTGCTCCTTGGGGTAGCCCTTCTGCACCAATAATGGATAAAGTCGGTCGCCAAGTTCGATTTAAAATTAATTCTAGAGGCTCATGGTGCATAGCTTGCATGCCCGATAAAAAAGGAAATTCAGTATAAGTATGTTGCCCAAGAATTTGGGCAGCTTGATTTGCCTGCACAAGACGTTCTTGTGGAATATCGGTATAAAGTTCTGGCACAAGTATTTCGCCTGTTTTTTCATTTTCTATTCTATTGAGTAAATGACGAATAATTCTAAATGAAGAAGGGACTATACCGCTGGCATTTCCTGAATGAACACCTTCAGATAAAACATCAACACTTAAATAACCAGTAATAACACCACGCAGCGAAGTGGTACTCCAGAGTTGATCGTAGTTACCGCAACCTGAATCTAAACCGATAACTAAATCAGGTGTGCCGATTCGAGTTTTTTCTTGTTCCATATAGAAAGGTAAATCATAACTACCACTTTCTTCGCAGGCTTCAATTAAAATAATACATCTTGGATGTGGTGTATTTGTATGTTGCAATGATGCGATTGCTGTTAGTGCACAAAATAATGCATAACCATCGTCAGCACTACCTCGACCATATAAACGAGAATCTTTTCTAACAGGTTTCCATGGACCTAAATCATCAGCCCAGCCTATCATCTCTGGTTGTTTGTCCAAATGACCATAAAATAATATCGAACCGTTTTTTTGGCCTGTGATATCTATCAAAATAATAGGTGTTTTGTTATCAGTTTTAATGACATTTAGCGATAAACCCTTTATATTTTGACTTTGAGCCCATTGAGCAAAGAGTTCTACGGCCTGTTGCATGAACCCATGCTCTGACCATTGAGGGTCAAATAATGGCGATTTATTTGGAATTTTAATGTACTCAGAGAGTGTGGGAACAACAGCTTCTTCCCACTGGTTTGAAATAAATTGAAGCAAATTACTAATCAAAATGTGACCCCATTAGGCATATATGTGAAATATAGTTTAAACTAGTAGCGCTTTTTAATAGTATCTTAAGAATTATCTGTAATAGTTAATAAAAAAGCAACTAATTTACTAATAATTGATGGTTTAATCAGAACCGTCAATTTGCGATTTATTTGATAGAGAGTGGTGATGCGAGTAATTAATTTTAGACGCCTGATGAATACAGTGTTTCGAAGCCCAAGAAGCTATTCAACCTTCAGTGGTTTGATAGAAACGGCATCAGACAAACAAAATATAGAATCGTTGTTGGATCCTAAAGAAGGACTTCCAAGGATTTTATCTGAAATTCAACAAGCTTATCAAAACGAAAATTTTACTTTTAGTCAAGCTGATGAGGTCGAAATAAGTCGAGGTAAGACGTATGCTTTTACTCCTGCTCTATCTGAAGTGTCACATGAAAGTTTAAATTTAAAACTAGTAAGAGATGGTTTGTCCAAAATAGGTGTTAAAAGTCCCGAGCGGTTAATTAGTTTATTTTTACAAACACAAGAATCTCGACTTCATTTTCGAATAGGTTCATCGATAGGTGGATACTTATTAAATCTGTTGCCCTCATCATGGGGCATATTATCTTGTGATATAAAAAATGCCAAAGTTCAAATCGCGGTTAACGATAAAAAAGAAGAAAAAATCATTTATGAAACGGACATTGTTTATAGTGATAATTATTTAAATAATACACTAGTTGGTAAAGTATCAATGGTGGTTCGAATTCTTCCTGATAGAAAAATTGTTTTTGATCAATTTTATTTAGAAATCGATGATGAAAAATTAAAAAAGTCTATAAGTAGTAAACAAGATCCAGCGAAATTGAATTCGCAATCAACTTTTGTCCCTTTTGATGAATACACATTACTAAAAACACTGACAGAACAAGAAAATATTTTAAATACTTTATCTTATGCAGTTTTGATACAAGCATGTAAAGATATAACTGCAATTATAGGACAGCCTACAAATCAACAAATTGCAGATTTTGATGAAATATTAAAAGGATATGATCTTAAAAAAGCACCAGCATGGGTTGCAAAGTATGTTCAAGAAGTTTCAGATTACATCCATGGTCGATTATTTAAAATGGATTTTGAAGCAATAGAAGATGCAAAGGTTCAACTACAAGCTGTAATTGGTAATAAATCAGAGCCTTACGATGATGTTACTGCTTGGGTTGGTTCGGCTTCGGAAGTTGGGTATAGAATAAGAGATGCTGCTGCACGATTGGAAGGAATAGTTAAACCCGATCCAAAGCAATGTGCAATGGATGCTGAACGTTTTTCAATAGAATTAATTCCTCCTAATTTATCAAGTTCAACAAAGGATTATACTGCAAAAGTTGATGCAATGGGATTTAACCCTCTAATAGCTGACCTTTTGAAAAATAGATACCATCAAGGTTCTTTAATGGGTTGGCCTGAAATTTATCTTGAACGTGTTTTTGATGAATATGACATGTATAGATGGAAAGCAGAAGGTTTTAGTTTTACAGGATTATATGATACCAGTTCTCGAATTACAAATATATCCATAGCACGAAATGACGATGGTACTGCAACTGTTAGTGCTAAAACAATCTATCCAAGAAAAGACAAGAAGAGTAATTTACCCACTCCCGTGTTGGAAGCAAAGTTTCATATAATTGAGACTAATCAAAAAATTGAAGTTATTGTAGAAAATTTTGATTTCAACATCTTGGATGTTGATTTTAGAGCTCAATATCTTGATACAATGTTTTCGATTTTTTTAAAGAAAATCCAGAAGAAAGAACAGCTACTTACAACTGAGCAACAAGCTCATAATTTGATGGTTGCACCTTATATAGAGCCCAGTGTAAACGGATTAATGGTAAGAACAGATACCGCTAGTACTGCGAATGCCAAAACGCTTTTGTTAGTTGCTTGCGACAATGTTGATTTTGCAAAACAAATTCTCTCCAATAAAGCGTTGGCTGAACGTTTATCTACTGATGAGTTGACAATTCTTTTTGAAATTTATAATAGAGCTGATGTTTGGGAAGATTATCAAGGTCCCTGTGTATTGCTGGTTCAAACCTATTTAAGAAGATTAAAGCTTACAGAAAGTACTGATTTAGCAAATGACTTAAGTAATTCTGGAGAGCTGTTTAAACAATTAAAAGCTGTAACGATCGAGTACTTAGAATCAGGTTTATTATCGGTTCAAGTGACAATTTTACCAATTATACAACAATGGTGGGGTTTGATCCTAGACTTCAAGAAACAAAATACATTTAAAACTAATCGATTATTATCATCAACCGTGAATGATTTTTCTAGCATCCTTCTAAAATCAATTGAATATGGATTTGTTTCACCATTCGATGCTTTGAATCTAAATGATTTAGATGTAAAAACTGCAGCAATCTTTGTGGCAGATGTGATAAAAAAAGATAATGCGACTGAGGTTGATAGCTTGTTTCGTGGAGCTAGTTTAGTTAATGCAGCTATAGGAGAAAATTTAAGAAAAGTATTTGAGGCGCATCCTAGTTATATCCACAGTCTTTTAAATTCGCGAGCTGCTATATCACAATTAAGCATGCTTAGGCAGGTAGACGAGTCAGCTGTTTACTTACCTAAATTTCTTCCAATGAATCCAGAGTTATTGAAACAAACTTGGGCTGAAACTTGCAAGGAATTTGAAAAATTTGTTCATGAAGGAAAGAATGGATCTGAAAATGTTCAGCTAGTTCTTGCAATTACAAGAGCTTTTCCCGAAAAGGAGAATCCTGACTTTTATAGACGTTTTATGGCAAATGCTAGAGATTGTATAGGTCACAATAACACTTGTCAAATGCATCAACCCAGAGCAATTGTTTCATTTCTAAAGCAATATCCGGACTTGATCCCAAGCTATTTGTCACCTACTTATTATGAGTCTGTCACAACAAGTTATAGATTTAAAAATTCTCGTATTTGGCTTGATAGTGAGGAAATTGTGGAACTATTGCTTGCAACTCCACCTGCAAGGTGGCCACAAGCTATTTTAGTAAAACCAACCTATTTGATGAGCGTGACAGGACAGCCAAATTACCGTGAGTTGTTTTTGAAAAAACCTGAGTCATTGGTAACCTTGTTTATGAAACTCGAACCTCAAGTATTTCAAGAGAAAATACTAGTAGATCAAGTGTTAACACAAGCATTTGTTGAAGCTTTAATTAAAAAATTTGCGAAGCACTCTATTTTGTATAACCAACGTAAAAATCGACTACGTGATAATTCAGTATTGTTATCTCGTGTTGATTTGACTCAAAGTGCAGGCTCAGAAAGCTTTGATGATGTGATGATTAATAAATTAAGTCAATTGATGCAAATTATGAAATCTTATGTTTCTCTGGAATTAGTTGATTTATTACTTGGGAATATAAGAGACACTAAATTAGTGGGAAGTCAACCATTTTGCGGGCGCTACACACCAATTGCTTTTCTTCTTTCAAGTAAATTTAAAGTAGATGCATTTGATGAGCAATTAAATAATTCAAATCGCACACGTAAAGAAAATGATGAATTAGCTTATCTAATGCTTGAAATGATTACTCATCATCAATTCGATTCTGTCTTAGCAGATCCAGTATACCAACAAAAATTTATTAAATTGATAGATTTCATGAAAATTTATCTAAACCAAGATTTACAAGATAATTTATCAACTTATTTAAATGAATATAATCGTACTGGGTTCAATGGGCAAAATAAATATTTGCTTACTTTGATGAGAGAGTTCGGTATTGAACCTCCTCCGTCCCCAAGTTTGTCCCAAAGAGGACTTTTTGACCTGAGAATAACCTCTTTCGCACAAAGCGATGGTGCAACAGATACGAAAGCAGTCAAAGAACAGGACAGTCCAAATAAATATCAAACATTACAAAAGTCAGGGAAGTGACTATATGTTGTCCTAAATAAAGATGTTTTTCCTATAATTCCTATTGTAAAGAACGATTGTTATAGATTAAACTCGATTGAGATGATTGACCTATTTGGTATTTTGCTGATTTCTCATAGAGGGAGCTTAGAATGTCAGGGCTATTCGATAATAATAATAACGTTCAGAATCCAGAAAGCATTTTAGTTCAACTAACTAGATTAGAGGATGAAATTTCTGAATTATCGGGAAGATATGAAGTATTGCGAATAGAAATCCAAAAATTGTATGCTGATTCACGATTTCGTTCCAAGGGTCAACTTGATGAATTGGATT
>JBFWPS010000147.1:0-5338 GCA_050249855.1 Gammaproteobacteria bacterium | reverse complement strand
CGCGCTTTTGCGGGCCGTGGCAATAGCTGGATTGGGTGCTTCGCACGAAACAAGTTTCGTGCTAGCATTTAAGGGGGAGAAACGCGATTCTCCCCCTTAAAAATCCCCCATCGCGTAAAGTCTTTACCCCGTCATTGCGAGGCGCGCGCTTTTTGCGGGCCGTGGCAATCCAGTACTGAGTTGAAATAGATAGTCAGTTCTGGATTGCTTCGCTATGCTCGCAATGACGGTTTATATTTTCGATAAGTACTAAAAATTAAACTAAACACATTGTGCCTAAAAGTATCTTAAAAGCATACTGTTTTTTGGGGGTTGGTTGAATAAAAAATAACCAACTATATAGTGTTTATTTGCGTTGTTCCAATATCCGGCATCATCGCATCAGGTCCAAAAACTGATTGTCCAACCGTCATTAAAACAATTCCTAATATAATAAATAGTACGCCTAAAATAAAAAGTGTAACTGGTATACTTAAAGTAATATGTTCAGGATTATCACGATGCGCTTTATATTTGATTAAGGCTCCCATCAAAAACCCACAACCGATCACAAAAGCAACTGCTTGAACTAACCTAGCCAAACTACCAAAAACATCGGTTAAACCAGAAGCAAGCGATCCTAAGTTTGGTATTGCAAATGCTGTATTTGCAATTGCGGTCAGCAGAATAACTATCGCAATTTTTTTAAAATATTGATTCATATTATTTTCCTAACATTCGGTTATATTCACAGCAAGACCACCTTGCGAAGTTTCTTTATAAATAGTCATCATATCTTTTCCAGTTTGATACATGGTTTTAATGACTTTATCTAAAGAAATAAAGTGTGTGCCATCACCCAATAGGGCTAATCGAGCAGCATTAACCGATTTTACAGCCCCCATGGCATTACGTTCAATACAAGGCACTTGTACCAAACCTTCGACTGGATCACAAGTCATACCTAAATGATGTTCCATAGCAATTTCTGCACCATTTTCAATTTGTTCATTGGTTCCACCTAATGCAGCAGTTAACCCACCAGCTGCCATTGAACTAGCGGAACCCACTTCACCTTGACAGCCAACTTCCGCACCTGAAATTGATGCGCGCATTTTATATAAAATAGCAATCGCACCTGCTGTTAATAAATAGGTAAGCACACCTTCTTCATTCGCACCAGGACAAAAGTTTTTATAATATTCTAAAACTGCTGGAACCACGCCTGCAGCGCCATTGGTAGGCGCAGTAACAACACGACCACCTGCAGCATTTTCTTCGTTAACCGCCATAGCATAAACATTTAACCAATTCATCATATCGGTGTCTTGATCGGGTTGCGGTTTACCTTGTTTTAAAAGTTTTTGATAAATTTCAGGCGCTCGTCGTTTTATATTCAACCCACCAGGTAAAATACCCGTAACTTGGCAACCTTTTTGAATGCATGCTTCCATTATCGCCACAATATGAAGTAGTTGTGCTTTAATTTCGGATTCACTTCGCCATACCATTTCATTTGCCATCATGATATCTCGAATCATCATGTTTTCATTTCTACAAATGGTTAATAATTCTTCTGCTGTTTCAAATGGGTAAGGAATTTTTACATCATTTTTAGCTTGACCATATTCTTCTTCGGTAACAATAAAACCTCCGCCAATAGAATAATAAATTTGTGTTAGTAATAGTTTTTCAGAGTCATTATAAGCTGAAAAACGCATACCATTGCTATGTAAAGGTAAGAATTCTTTTTGATGTAAAATCAAATCTTCTGATTCATGAAATGGAATACAAAATTCACCTGCTAATAATATTTTTTGTTCGCTAATAATATCTTTTGCACGAGGGCCTACTAAGTCAGGATCAATCGTTTCTGGATCTTTGGCTTCTAAACCATTTAAAACGGCTTTGTCAGTTCCATGACCTTTTCCAGTTAACGCAAGTGATCCATATAAATCAACTTTAATTCGCTTTACTTTTTCTAATTGTTTTTTTTCTTTAAGTGAATTTAAAAATTCGTTGGCAGCACGCATAGGGCCCACTGTATGTGAGCTGGATGGTCCTATTCCTACAGAAAATAAATCAAAAATACTAATTGGCATTATACACCTCGAAATAAAATAACTGCTTGGTGGGCACGCGCTTTATAAATCATTTGCAAATTTAAACACGGTGCATACGCGCTTTGCCCACCCTACATCTTTTCATTTTTCGTAGGGTGGGCAAAACGTGCAATGCAGATGCATTTAAATTTTAATTCAACGCCACGTGCACGTGTGCCCACCATAAAGTTGCGACGCATTATAAGGGAATTATTTGGAACTTGAAAGGAAACTAACGCGATACCCCCTTTGAAAAGGAGGTATAGCTGTCACGTTTATTGAAGCGTAAAACTAATGCTTACTACTGCGAATTGTTATGAGCCAGGCTCGAACTTGGAGCTGCAGCTCTAGGATCTCCTTCAGCCATGCTAACAGGTCTAAATAATCCTGGGTTAGGCAACGGAGCAACATTGTCAAGTGATGATAAAGAAGGGTAAAGAGGATCTGCACTTGTTAATGCTGGATAAGGAGATCCTTTATGTAAAGGTGTACTCATAGATGCTTCCTCAGGTAAAGCTGGTACACTGGCTGTTGAGCCTGAAGAGAGTCCTGCATCAAATCTTGAGGCATGAGGTAGCTGCAATTGGCTTTCGGTAGCAGGCCTCAAACTAGTGATGGCTGCATTCGAAGGGATAAACATGCCAGATGAACTTGCAGATGAACCGCTGAAAGGCTGACGTTCATTATAAAGATAAGGCCTAACCATTTCTGATTTTGGATCAACGGCTCCAAACATAGTACCAGGAGCATCTGTTTGAGGATAGCTTGCTACTGGCATATAACCAAAAGGTGGCTGAACACCAGGAATTGTGCTTAATTTTGCTGCTAAATCCACTGTATTTACACCGCTCAATATTGCATGAACCTGTGCAAAAGAAGTCGGCGTTACATTGCCTGTTCTATATGCATTGTCATCAATCTCTACTCGTCTTCCAGCACGCATCGTTAGTAACTTAGTCGGTATCGGAGGCGTTAATGAAGTATCATGCTCAAGAATGTGTGAATATCGCTGCCACAGAGCATAAATTCTTCCAAGTTCCCCATTCTTGACTACATCTTCGCGATCTACATGTTTTTTGCCATCTTCACCCGAGATCACTTTTATCAATTCTAACGATGCAGCAAGTTTTTCTTCTTTAGGAAAACCTTGAAACACCCAACTACCCACTTTAGCAAAACCTGTATGTTTCTCTTCTGGTGCTTGTCGTCGTTTTGCATAATATAAGCGAGTTAAATTTAAAAATAAGGCTTTATTAATATATTCTCCAGAAATCGCACCTCTTTCTAAACCAGAAACGATTTCATTATATAATGCCTGAAAAATTTTTCGAGGTTCTTTAGCAGTAAAAAATGCATTAAAATCACTTACACCTGATAACACTGATGCGAGTAAATCATAATTAGTTGGTGT
Organism: Gammaproteobacteria bacterium; assembly: GCA_050249855.1. Lineage (GTDB taxonomy): Bacteria > Pseudomonadota > Gammaproteobacteria > JBGSLN01 > JBGSLN01 > JBFWPS01. The sequence continues at coordinate 1,846 of JBFWPS010000147.1, read as the reverse complement.
TGATGCCCTAATATTGTCTACTAATGCTAATAAATATTCACTCTTGATTTTCGCGCCTGCTTTTATCAGCTTAGAGAGTAATCCTAAAAAAATGGGACTTATTCTTGCTTTTGAACAAAACACATCTAGTGCTGTTTGCTTATTAGTATTTAACTTATTTGGATCTGCATGATAACGTTCACTTTCACCATCTTCCGAGTCAATTAGTTCTCTAGGAGAAAGAATGGCATCCAAAATACGTAAATACTGAGGCATATTGGAGGTTGCATAATTGTCTGAAGCTACAACATTTAAGAACACATGCAATGCCGTATTTCTTTCCCAAATTCTTCTGTTTCCATCTTCTTTATCAAGGGCAACTAAGGCAAGCTGAGGGTTGTAATATAAAATAATTTTAATTGCTTCTTCATTCTTCACGGGACTTAGTAACAACATTTTAAAGTCTTCTCTAGAAACAATTGCTTTTGCTTGTAATACCGACTCCAACACAGCACATAAATTATTTTTTAACGAACTATTTCTTGACGGATCAGAGTCGTGGATCCTAGCAAGCAAACGTGTCAATGGTGATTTAGAAGAATCTCCTCTGGGCTTCATGAAACCTTCCCTATCTATTCCGACTACTTCTTTAGTAAATCTGCGCCATTGTTCCTCAGTACCATTTGTTGATATTGCGCTCACTAAAATGTCATAAACTGATTTATCTTTAGGGTTAAGTAAAGGATCTCGCTCCATCTCAAAAAAGCTTTGATTATCTAAGCAGTTAAGAAATCTAAAAGCACCTGCATTCAACATGTTTTCAAGCTGACTAACAGTTGGTTTAAATTGGTTTAATATTAAAAACTGAAAGACTGGAAAATACTTTTCGTCAAACTTATTGTCTTTAAGCACCTTCCAAAATACGTCTAAGGGTGTCTCATTGTCATTATTTTTTATTGCAATAGATTGACTACCACCAGAAGAATGTACCAATTTTACAAGTTCTAGATCATCTGCTTTATATTTAAGTACAAGATGCATCGCCGTATTGTTTTGAGTATCAACAACGCCTTGATGACGTTCAAGTATTGTTTTTAATACAACTCTTAGCCCTTTTTCCAAAGCAAGATGAAAATGGCACGTCCAGTTATTTGTTGCGCTCTGTATGATTTTGAAAGAAATATCCGTTAACGTTAATTTAGCATTTTTTTCTTTCATTAAAAAATCAACGGTTTTACGAGCATTACTACCAATTGCTACAGTTAATGGTGTTACAGTTGGATCGTCTGAAGATGAACGACGCTCGTCTAAAAGTTCACTTTTGTGAAATTTAACTGCTACGGTAATATCTAGCTTGAATTCCTCTATAAGCCATTTAACTACTTCAATCGCATCATTTTGAATAGCCAGATATAACATAGCATTGTGATAATGTGGCTTGTTATAGCTCATATTATAATAATCATAGTTACCATTCTGAAGCTCAGACAGAAAGAATGTCTTAACATTTTCTAGTTGGTCGTTCCTAATTGCATCTTGTAAACTTTTAGCTATAGATCTCACTGTATATCTCCTCAATATTCATAAAAACTAGGCGTTATAGTTATTCTCAAAGGTCTATAATTATACAGAGCAAAAAATGATAAAGCAAGGGGGTATTTGAAAATATTTATACCTCCCTCAGCAAGTTGAGGCGGAGGTATCGACGAATAAATCGCTGTTAGCCTCCTTGTAAAAGGGTGCCGCTTCGTGTTTTTTACGAAGTGGGGGGATTTTTGAGGGTTGTTAAATCCCCCGGTTTTGCAAAAAGCGCAAAACCACCCCCTTTTTCAAAGGGGGTATCAATGTTTTTTTTCAAAAAGCGTTA
>JBFWPS010000146.1:0-5430 GCA_050249855.1 Gammaproteobacteria bacterium | reverse complement strand
GCTATATATCAGACAATAAATTGCATTTACTGATTAATTCCAGTTTTGTACGTGCCGCAGTTTTCATTCTGAAATTATTCTAATGAAACTCTACGGTTCGCGTTGAAACATTCATTAATGAAGCAACTACTTTTGCAGATTTGCCTAACATGGTATAAAACAAACATTCCGATTCACGTTCTGTCAGGGGCAGATTTTTTCCATTAAATTGAAATTTGTGTAACTCAGCTGAAAAAACATCGTTTTTAAGTATTGGCTTTGTTTGAGTTGTGGCGTTGAGACCTAGTTCTTTTTTAATGGTTTCAAATACAAACTTCTGCATGGAATTTTCCGAAACACTGTTGTTTCGTAATGCGCGTAATGATTTTTCAGCATGCCAACGTTCAGGATCAATTCTCTCAGCAATTCCCGCGTGACCTACGATGTTATCAGTAGGACTAATTAATTGAAAACATGTATCTTTAATATGGACTGTGTTGCTAGGCGTATGAATTCTGTAGAGTATAGACTTATCGGCTTGATTTGGATTATTAACGCGGTTTTCAGTTTGTTCAACAATATAATTTTTGTCTTCACTCATTACTGACTCGTCGAAAAAATTAGGATTTTTATAGATCTGTTCGCTGGTTGTTTGCCAAAGGTTTTCAAAGCCAGGACTTACATAAATTTGTCGAGTGTAATCAGCACTTCTGATCCAAAGCACCGTATCAGATCGGTCATTGAGTTGTTCAAAAAGAGTGTTCAGAGTTTGAATGCTAATTTTTTCCATGCAGTACTCGTTTAAAAAATATTACAACTATTCTATCGCATTTCTAATACTAAAAAAAGCATTTATATGGCAATAGATCCTCGAATATTGTGATTAAAATATTTATCTAAATGATTTTTTTACAAAATTCAATATTTTAATTTATATCAAAAGAGCTCGATTATAACTCGTATATTTACGAGTACACATAAGAAACAAATTTATTATTATGCATATCGCTGTATTTAAATAAATAGTAAAGAAAGGAGAAAGACATGTCAGTAAAAGATTTTGATTTTAAAGCTGTCGATATAGTACTAGATGACCACGAGCCTTTTGATGGGTGTAGTAATAGTGGTTGTGGATACAATTGCGGAAATTGTAGTAGTACATGTAATGTGGGGTGTGCACATTGTTCAGCTCCCTGCTCAATTCATTCTCGAGAAAGTGAAGATAATAACGAAGAACACCTTCCGAAAAAAAATGAGTTTTTTACAAGGATGGAAAATTGTAAAAAACCAAGTTTTTGGAAAGAAGATAATCAACCTACTATGGAAGAGAGTAAAAAAACGGAAATAGAAGATTCATTAAATATGCGAGTAAAAGTATGAGAATTTGCATTATTGGTAAAATTCCCCCTGTCCAAGGGGGTACACCACGAGAAACGTTTTATCTTGGATATCACTTAGCGAAAGCCGGGCACGAGGTTCATATCGTTACAAATAGCTTAGAAATTGAAGCAGAGTATCGAATTTTTTCAATGGACTATTTTGATGAACTTAACCCTGGTTTTTGTAATGAGGCGAAAAATCTACCACTTTATATTCATTCGACAAAATATGAAAAGAAACATTATTATATTCCGCAAGGTAACCCGATCGTAACAAAATTGACAAGTTTAGCCATTTCAATAGTAGAAAATAAAAAATTTGATTTGATATTTGCATATTATCTTGAACCATACGCTATAGTTGCATCGTTAGTTTCGGAGGTTACGGGGGTTCCTTATGTAATAAAACATGCTGGAAGTGATATTGATAGATTGTTTACCTCTGATGCATTAAATCTTGCTTATAAACATATTTTAAAAAAGGCTAGCGCAATTATCACAAGTCCAAATCATTTGGCTACATTTATTGATAATGATATACCCCTTGAAAAAATGACATTTTGTAATTTCTCAAGTTCATCATTGAAAATATTAGATGACGAAAGAAAAATGGATTTCAAAGCGTATCTTTCATATGTAAAAACAATCAATGACTTTTATATACAAAAACATTTTAAGCAGTTTTTTAATTATAAAATTGATTATTCACTCCCAATTATAGGTGTTTATGGAAAAACAAATCCGTTTAAAGGCCACATAGATTTAGTTAAATCATTAGGATTATTAAAAAAGAAAGGAAAAAAATTCAATTTAATTGGTTTAATACAAGGGCCTGAATATCAGCTAGAAATACTTATATCACATTTAAAGAGCGAAAATATTTTTGAGAACACGTGTTTGTTGCCTTATATACCACATTGGCATATGAGTTCATTTATTAATGCATGTCATGCTGTTTGTTTTCTAGAACGTAACTTTCCTGTTGAGTGTCATATGCCATTTGTTCCATGTGAGGTTTTGCAATCAGGAAAGTGCTTGGTTTTATCTAAAGAAATTTACGATAAAATAAAGATAAAATATTCAGATTTAAAAAATGATGTAAATCTACTTATTACAGACCCAGAGAATCATCTTGAGCTAGCAGGCTGTCTCGAAAAAATAGCAACGGATCCTGAAAAAACAAAAAAAATAGGCCAGGATGGTAAAAAGGTTTATGTGGAATCAGATCCTACAGAACGTATTTCTAAGCAGTTTAAATTTTTATTAGAAAAAGCAAAAAATAATCAAGCATTTATGAGGGGTAATAAAAGTTTAGTTTTAAAAGGTGAAAAACATAAAAAAATATACACGCAAGTTATGATGTATAGGTTATATGTGATATATCAAAGAAGTTTTTCATATTTCGGTAAGGAACTAAGAGAATTAAATAAGCAATTTATAGCACAGTTGTATCCAAGGAAAACCAGCAATCTCAAACTAATTCAGTTATATTTGAAATTTATTTTATCAAATTTAAATGACAGTAAGAATTCAAAAAAAATCATAGAAAACATTCGTTTTGATAATTTGTATTTTACACGTGTTTTGAAAATAAAACCAATTAAAACAAACGAAATAGTTGACCATAACTTGTCGGAAAATAAATTTTTCAAGTTAAATCCATTCGCTGAAATAGCAAGATTTAGTGTATCAGGCGATCAAATCCAGAAAAATTTTAATCTTAGTGACAATGAAAAGGAAAGTTATTTCTGTTTTAAACCAAGAAACGGTCATCATGGAAAAGGTGTTATACAGATTAATAAGAATATATATGAATTACTAAAACTATGTAAGCATTATAAATCTACCAATCAATTAAAAGAATTTTTAGGGAAAGGAAATGAGATATCAAAAATCTTAAGTCGCTTATGTCAAGAAAGGATTATTGTCTCGACAGAATAAAATAGTCATAAACAATGTATTAAATTGAATTTTAGAAATGAATCAAATGAAAAGGAGATATATGAAAGAGATAAATTATATAGGCTTGGGTATAGGATATAGAGAAGAAATAAGTGATCAGCTATATGCGAATGCAAGTAAAATTGACTGTGTTGAAGTTATAACTGAACGATATGCAAATCGTAGAAATTTAGAGGAATTGAAAGAATTAACAGACAATTTTTATGTTATTCCACATGGCGTGTCTCTTTCAATAGGTTCAAAAAAATTAGATTTAAACTACTTAAGCAGGATTAAGGCAGTGCTTAAGGTGATTAATTGCTCGTATTATAGTGACCATCTTTGTATGACGAAATCATCTGGAATTGATATAGGACACTTGGCGCCAATCTGTTTTACAGAAGAAAAATTAAAAAATGTAATAAAAAATGTAAAAATTGTTCAAGATTATTTTGAAATGCCTTTAATACTTGAAAATATCACATATAAATTTGAAATTCCTGGAAAAGAAATGACACAAGAAGAGTTTTTTTCACGTTTAGTGTTTGAAACAAACTGTGGGTTGTTGATTGATGTCGCTAATTTACATGCTAATTCTTACAACCATGGATTCAATCCGTATCAATATATTGATGATTTGCCACTTGCAAATACAACGCAAGTTCATTTGGCTGGTGGAGTATATGACAAGAAAGGAGAGTTAATTGATAGTCATAATCGAGGAGTTGAGCGCGAAACCTTTGAGTTGTTTGAATACCTAACAAGAAAATCGAAAATAAAATCTATAATTTTAGAACATGATGACAACTTTCCAGATGATATAACAATATTATTAAAACAATTGGATATTGCAAGAAATATATTGAATAAATTGGAGTGGAAAGAACAATATAAATTAATGGTTGAGGAAACGCTATGAGATTCAAAAGACATCTTCGTTACTTAAATCATGAGATCTATGAAGTGGATAATGATATCGGTGAAAGATATATCGATGATTTTGAAATATATAATTGTACTGCAGTTGAAAGAAATTCATTTGAAGACGAATCATCGAGCTGTTGTATTTTCAGTGGTATCTTTAGTTTGTTTTGATGGTGTAAAACGAATACGGAATCTGAAGTTTTGGAAAAAACAAGCATTACAAACGAGACTTTATCAAATAATAAAGGATTATAAATAAATGAAAATATGTATCATTGGGAAAATACCACCAGTACAAGGTGGAACACCAAAGGAAACAATATCTTTTGCATATCACTTAGCTAAAGCAGGCCATCAAATAAATGTTGTAACAAATGCATTAGAAGTTGAACCTGAATATAGAATTTTTACCATGGATTATTTTGAAACATGCGGACAGGAAGCTAGATCTCCTTTTAAAGAGGCTAACTTAAAAATACATTACACTGGCATTGACAGACAACATCGTTTTATCCCATATAATAATCCTAGTGTTTCTAAACTTGCAAATTTAGCTAAAGAAGTGATAGAGAAATATAATTGCGAACTTATTTATGCTATTTATTTAGAGCCATATGGTGTGGTTGCTAGCTTGGTTTCATCTTGGACTAAAATCCCCTATGTTGTTCAACATGCTGGTAGTGATATAGGTAGGTTATTTCATTCTAAAAAATTAAATAATACATATTGTGAAGTTTTTCAAAATGCAAGTGCAATTATAACTAATAAAAAGCACATTGCAGCATATCTTGAACATAACATATCACTGGATAAAATATATCCGCAGCCAATAACATGCTCATTTGATGATTCTCAAAAAAATGTTATGCGTTTAGATTTAAATAAATACATTGGTTTTTTAAAAACAATAGAACATCCATATTTGGTAAAATATTTTAAATATTTTCTCGAAAAACAGATTGATACGAAGATACCGATAATTGGAATATATGGCAAAACTGGTGAAATGAAAGGTCATTTTGATCTTGTGAAAGCTTTAGGAGATCTTAAGAAAAACGGTGCAAAATTTAATTTAGTGGGTTTAATTCAAGGTCCTGAATATAATTTAAGAAAATTAATATTACTTTTGAAAGAGTACAATTTCTTAGATAGAACATGGCTATTGCCTTATATTCCGCATTGGCATATAGGGTCGTTTTTTAAAGCA
>JBFWPS010000145.1:0-5436 GCA_050249855.1 Gammaproteobacteria bacterium | reverse complement strand
ATCAACTCCAAAGTATCTTTAGCACTACTTTCCCAAAGGAATACTTAATGTCAGAAGAAAATTTAATTCCTCTTTGGACACCGACTGAAGAACAAATAAAAAAAACCAATATCTATCAAGCTTTGCTGGATTTAAAATTATCTTCATATAAAACATTCCACGCATGGAGCGTTGAAAATTTCGAGAAATTCTGGAATTATGCAATAAAAAAAATATTGATTGCTTTTAAAGAACCATATAATCAAATTTGTGACTTATCTTCTGGCTTAACAAAACCAAATTGGTTACCAGGTGCAAAATTAAATATTTCTGATAGCTGCCTTCAAGCAGCGCCTAATAAAACAGCCATCATTTATCAAAATGAGACGGCTACTATACAAACCATTACTTACCGTCAATTAAACACTCTATCTAACCGTGTTGCTAATGCACTGATTGAACATGGTTTTAACCAAGGTGATACTATTGCTATTGCAATGCCCATGAATATCGAATCAATTGCAATTTATTTAGGTATTGTAAAAACAGGTTGCGTTGTTGTCTCAATTGCTGATAGTTTCTCACCAAAAGAAATTGAACAGCGCATTAAAATCACGCATTCTAAAGCCATTTTCACTCAAGATTATATTTTTCGAAATAATAAATCATTACCTCTTTTTGAAAAAATCGTTGATGCCAATGCACCAAATGCTATTGTTTTATCAACCAATAACCACTCAAGTATTCGTTTAAGAAAAATAGATTCTTATTGGCAAGATTTTATTTCAAATAAAGAAAATTTCACATCTGTTGCTTGTAATCCAGCTTCTCATATGAATATCTTATTTTCTTCCGGCACGACTGGTGAACCTAAAGCGATTGTTTGGTCTCACACAACACCGATCAAATGTGCTGTAGATGCCTATTTTCACCAGGATGTTCATCATCATGATATCTTGTGCTGGCCGACCAATCTTGGATGGATGATGGGGCCATGGCTTATTTTTGCAAGCCTTATTAATCAAACCACGATGGCACTCTATGACGGTTCACCCATGACAAAATCTTTTGGTAAATTTATTCAAAATAATAAAATCACTATTCTTGGATTAGTCCCTAGTATGGTAAGTGCTTGGCGTACATCTCAATGCATGGAAAATCTCAATTGGGATGCTATTCGATTATTCAGTTCTAGCGGTGAATGTTCTAATGCGAATGATATGGCATACTTAATGTCACTTGCCCATCATAAGCCAGTTATCGAATATTGCGGTGGCACTGAAATCGGCGGTGCTTATATCACTAGCACACTTCTAGAACCAAATGTTCCTGCAACTTTTACAACACCTGCTTTGGGCTTAGATTTTCTTTTATTAGATGAAAATGGCAATATTTCCGATAATGGCGAAGTAGCCATTATTCCACCTTCTATAGGCCTATCAAATGAATTAATCAATCGTTCTCATGAATCTGTCTACTACGAAGGAATGCCTAAAGGCCCTGAAGGAAAACCATTGCGACGTCATGGTGATCACGTGCAAAAAATTAACGATCAATATTATCGCGCATTGGGGCGTATTGATGACACAATGAATTTAAGTGGCATCAAAACCAGTGCGGCTGAAATTGAGCGTGTGGCTTTACAAATCCCTGAAATCAGTGAAGTTGCAGCCATTGCAGTCCCTCCACCTCAGGGAGGTCCAAGTTTATTAGTGCTCTACATCGTACTAAAACCAGACTGCAGGATAGAAAAAGCATGTTTACAGGAAATTTTACAAAAAAAAATTGGACAATACTTGAATCCTTTATTTAAAATACACGATATTGTCCTTACTGGGATACTACCAAGAACCGCATCAAATAAGGTAATGAGACGTCTTTTGAGGGATAAATATAATATTTAAAAACAATATGTTCACTTAATGTTCTGTTAAGGTTAGAGGATTATGATTAATCTATATACCTTAATGGTTGAACAATATGGTGAACATCATGGGTCACAGTAAATTTACAAAAGGATTCACAGAAGTGCCAGGAATTGCTAAAACTCTGGTTTTGGATGGTGTTCAAGCATTTGATGACCTTTTCACCGTAACCAGAAACAGCTGTCAGCTTTCAGGTAAAACTGCCTTCTCAGGTACTCCTGCGATCGACTGGTTGATCATTGGTGGTATTTTCGCCTATGCAACAGTTTACTTCGCTATCACAGGTTATAATGTATTTTCTGAACTTTATGCCTATAAACAAATGTATGCTGATTTATTTGAAATTGATAAAGATCTTGATGACGAACAAATCAGTAATAAGCTAGAAGAATATAACGCGATCTTCGAAAAACTTTCTATCGATTATCATTACACTTATAATAAAAAAACAAAACAGTATGTTCTTAAACGAGGCCCAATCCCTGGAAAAGTGCAAACCGTTCCAGCTTTAAACATTAGCGAAAAGAAAAAAACAGGGTTTCGAGCGACTTTAAAATCATTAATGCAAAGTTATATTTGGACACCTACCGAATGGCTAACTAAACATATCATTGCACCCTTGTGGGAAATTACTGGCTTAACTGCCAATGTTTATTGGATCACTTGGTTTACCAGCATGATTCTTACTATGGGTATCTTTGGTGCTTTTGCGATTGGTGCAGCCGCAACCATTACAGGGACAGCAGCCGTCACCACGGTTTCATTTGGTTTAGTCATTGGTATTCCTTTGATTGTGGGTACCGTATTGGTTGGTCTTGTTTATGGCTCAAAAATAATTTCAGCTTTAAAACGTTTCCGCGATACAGGTTCATTTTTCGAAAATGAAGATATTGTTTCTGATGCTGAAGAAAAACAGGTTGTTCAGCAATTATTTCACGAAAAGTCTCTACGAAATGCCATGAAAGAAGATTTAGCAGATCGAAAAACAAGCATGAATGCAATTGACGACTTCACGAAAAAATATACTGCTGCTTTGAAAGCTGATCCAGAATTATTAAATGACAAAGTAAACGTTGACTTATCTGACCCTGCTCAAAAACCATTAGACTGGTGGACAAGAGCTTGGAGATGGACTAAATCAGCCTATAAAGCCACTACAGATAAATTAACATGGTTACTTGATCGTAGCTATTTACGTATTGCGTATAGCACATTATCAGGCTTTGTAAGTGGCTACGTAGCTGGCTCCTTAGTCTTTTGGTTTGTTTCATCTGTTGTTGCAGGGGTTTTAATACTTGCAGGCGTTGGCTTAGGCAGTAGTATCGTAGGTAGTGGTGCAGCCGTCATTCTTGCTGGCTTAGGTATTGGTTTGCTCGTGGCGAGTATCTATGGTGTTGTAAACTATGTAAGAACTTCTCGCTCTGAAGCAAGACACAGAGTTGTGATGAGAGATCATCCAGAACTTGCGCCCGAAAATTTAAAAATATTAGAAAATCAACTTTCAGAGCGAGAAAGTGCGCGTGCAGAAGCTTTAGCTGAGTTACGTAAAAAAGTAATCTTATATAATGCTTACGTAGAAAAATATAATGATAATAATCCAGATCAGCAAATCGAAGCAATCGATTTCAATGCTTTAACTGAAGAATTTGATTTACATGCTCATAGAAAGAAAAATAAAACTTATCAAATTACATTTCCATCTTGGTGGACCAGAACTATTAATGCATTACGTGATGCTGGAAGTGCATTCTTCATTGGCAGAAATTTATTATTAGGTGGCGCACTCGCCATGCTTTTTACATTGATGCCTATTTCTTTGCCTGTTCTTCCAATCATCGTTACGATGGGTGTTGCATGGGGTCTCACCAGTTTGATTGGTAGTTATATTAAACGAGATAACGAACAATATCGTCAAGCATTAGCTACAAAACATGTTGAATTATTAGATCAAATTGAGTATGGACAAAAATATGATGCTCAAATAGCAGAACTCGATGAAAAATTAAAGCCTTTTGATGTTAGAGGTTTCAAGGCAAGTACAATGGATGATGAATCTACTGGCTATAAATCAACAAAAACATCTAGTGATAATGAGGAAGCCTCTCTTCTTTCTGAATTATATACAACCGATGAAGAGGATGTAGAAAGTCTTGCTGAAGACGAAGATGAAAACCAACCACTTTTAAGTGCTCCAGCTTCTCCTGGATTTACACGAAGCGCTTTATTTGGAAACCCACCTGTTGTAGTCCCTAAGGCTTTGGTTCAACAGTCACAAAGCACACTTGCACCAGAACTCAGAAAGTAAAACTTGGTGGGCACGCGCTCCTTAAATCATTTGTAAATTTTAACTCCGTGAATACGCCCTTTGCCCACCCTACGATTTATTTGTAAATTCAAACGTCTTAATTTTTCGTAGGGTGGGCAAAACGTGCAATGCAGATGAGGTTGAATTTCAATTTAACGTAAAGTGCACGTGTGCCCACCATAACACTGCTACATATTTGATAATTTCATTTGTATCAATGGCTTTAATGCGTCATCTTTTGGTGATAATTTAATAGATTGCTCATATGCAGACTTCGCTTCTGCTATACGACCAAGCGCAAAATAAACATCCCCTTTTACTGCATAATACGCTGAGGTAAAGGCTTTATCTTTAATGCTATCAAGCGTAGCCAAAGCTTCATCTTTTTTGTTTAATGTCAATAAAATACGTGCTTTTCGAACTTTAGCAACCGCAGTGGTCGCTCTATCTTTAGCATGTTCGATAACCCATTGTAAATGTGCTAACGCTGTATCGTAATGACCTTGATTCACATCAGATTGCGCTAAAATCAATGCTGCTAAATTAGCATAAGGTGTTTTAGGATATTCTCGAATTAAGTATTCCCCTTTCACGGTTGCAAATTTAGGTTGATTGTTCATGATGCTAATCATCATTTCTTCATAAGCAGAAGAAGCTTGTGCACGAGTTGTTATTACATGGTTTTGATAATACCGCCAACCAAACATCACTGCGATAACAATCAGTATTGAAACAACAATCGTTACACCATTTTCTTGTAACCATTTTTTAATTTGCTCAACTTGTTCTGTTTCAGTTGCATAAACTTTCACTGATCTCTCCTAAACATTTTCATTTAAAAAACTAAATATTTTATCAGTAGAGATTACAATCTGTGGTTTTTCTTCTCTAAGATATTTAACTGCAATTGTATTATTTTTTATTTCATCGTCACCTAAAACCAAAGCAAATTGTGCGCCAGATTTGTCAGCACGTTTGAACTGTGACTTAAAGCTACCCCCACCACAATTGGCAAGCAAAGTAATTTTCGGACATTCACGTCTTATTAATTCCGCTAATAAAACTCCAATATTTTCAGCTACTTCACCTACCGTAATTAGATAAACATCCAACTTATGCGTTAAATTAATTTTTTGTTGTAACAATTCAATGACACGCTCACACCCTAATGCAAAACCAACGGCAGGTGTTGATTGACCACCTAAATCAGCTACTAAGCCATCATAA
>JBFWPS010000144.1:0-5477 GCA_050249855.1 Gammaproteobacteria bacterium | reverse complement strand
TGACTGAAGAACCTGGTGGTATTTATCATCACGATGATGACAAGATGAAAGATGATAGTCATTAGTTATAGAATAGATAATTCGTTGATATAGTAACTGTCGTCATTGCGAGCGAAGCGAAGCAATCCAGTAGTGAGTTGAAATAGATAATCAGTATAGATAATCAGTTTTGGATTGCTTCGGTACGCTCGCAATGACGACTTGTTTGAATACGCACTTTGTCTACTCGACCAATCTGCTAGCCCCCTTTCTAAAGGCGTTGTTGCATAAACTTCCTCTCCCCCTGTAAGGGGGAGAGGATTGAGGTGAGGGGGTAATTAGATATTAAACCTTTCCCCCCTCACCCCAGCCCTCTCCCCCAGAAAAACACTGGGGGAGAGGGAGTTTTATTATCTAAAAGCCATAAGTCGTTTTAGCGTTTTATCTTTGCCAAGCAAAAATAAAGTTTGATCAATACCAGGAGAGACCGTTGAACCTGTCACAGCAATACGAATGGGTTGTGCTAACTGCGGCATTTTAAGTTGATGTTTTTCAACTAAGTGAATAACAACTTCATGAATACTAGGAATTTCCCAAACATCTAAATCAGATAATGATTGCAACAATTCATTTAGGACACTCATAATTTCTGGTTTAATATGTTTTGCTATAGCCGCTTGATCATATTCAGTTATCTCTTCATAAAAACAACGGCTTTTATCGATTAATTCAACTAAAGTTTTAACCCGCTCTTTTTGTACATCAAATAAAGTTTCTAAATCAGGCCCTTCTTTCCAATTTAAATGCGCATTTTCAAAATGCCAAATCAATTCAGGTTTAATTGATTCAAACTTTAAAGTTTTTAAATAATGTTGATTAAGCCATAATAATTTTTCATGATTTAAAGCAGCTGGTGCTTTGTTTATATTATTTAAATCAAATAGTTGTACCATTTCATCCATTGAAAAAATTTCTTGATCGCCATAAGACCAACCCAAACGCACAATATAATTCAATAAGGCAGCTGGTAGAATACCCATTTCGCGATAACTCATCACCCCAACAGCTCCATGACGTTTTGATAATCGTTTGCCATCACTACCTAAAATCATCGGCAAATGCGCATAGATAGGTAACGGTGCACCTAATGCTGTTAAAATATTAATTTGGCGCGGTGTATTATTAATATGATCATCACCACGTATAACGTGCGTAATACCCATATCCCAATCGTCTACCACCACCGTAAAATTATAAGTAGGAGAACCATCAGCCCGTGCAATAATTAAATCATCTAGTTCTTGATTGTTAAAACTAATCTTTCCATAAACTTGATCATCAAAACTAACTTCGCCCTCTAAAGGGTTTTTAAAACGAATAACAAAAGGAGCATCTGCTTCTTGTAACTGTTTACTACGACAAAGACCGTCATAACGAGGTTTTAATTTTTTTTCCATCTGTTCAGTACGCAAAGCTTCTAATCGTTCCTTACTGCAGTTACAACGATAGGCTTTACCTTCTTCCAATAACTGTTTGATTACTTCTTTATAACGATCAAAACGTTTAGTTTGATAAAATGGTCCTTCATCATATGATAATCCTAACCATTGCATCCCATCCAAAATAGCTTGTACCGACTCAGGCGTAGAACGCTCTAAATCAGTATCTTCAATTCTTAAAACAAATATTCCTTGGTTTTTTTTGGAAAATAAATAATTATATAAAGCGGTTCTACCACCACCTATATGTAAATAACCCGTAGGACTGGGTGCAAAACGTGTGCGAATATGGCTCATGACTTGTTCTCTATTAAATATAACCTTTAAAGGCATAGCATGCTTTAATGTTGTTATAAAATCAACCTATTCTTAAGGTGTAAATAGTCTCCAAGAAGGAATAGCCCAGATAGATGGCTCTGCAACTTTTTTAATAACATTTCCGTTATACACAATCAGACCTCCAAGCCATTCTGTCTCAAGTTTTTTAGCAACTTCTAACATATTTTTGTAGTCTTTGTGAATAATGTCTGCACGAGATTTTATTTCTAGTGCAATAATTCCATGAGGTGTTTGAATAATTAGATCTAACTCTGATCCTGAACGAGTTCTATAAAAATATAATTCCGCTCTTCGGTTAGCTGTCTTTATCCATTTTATACATTCACTAACAACCATATTTTCATAAAGCTGTCCTGACATGGCACCAGAAAAACCAGAAAGGCTGCGCCAAATACCGATATCAATCCAATAAATTTTAGGCGATTTTACAACGCTGCTGGTTAAATTTTTATAGTAAGGTTGCAATAATTCAACTTGATAAGATAATTTTAAATATTCTAAGTATCGTTTTGCTGTATCTGCTGAAATGCCAGCATCTCTTGCAAGTTCAGAATAATTCAGCAATTGTGCCGCGCGCATAGCGGATAGTTTTTGAAAAATACGGAAAGGTTGTAAATCAGAAATTCTAGCAAGGTCTGCTAAATCACGCTCTAAATAAGTATATTCATAATCTTGGATCCACTTAAAACGTTGCTCATCCGTTAAAGTTAACAGTGATGGCATTCCCCCCCAAGTTAATAAATGCGCTTGAGCAGCTTTACGCTGAGCTTCATCTTCATCAAATAAAACTGCAGCTATATTGTGTAAGGTTTCATTTAATTCTTTGGTTTGTAATAAATAATCGAATAATGGTAACGCTAGCGGGAAATGATGATTTGTAAAGAGTTCTGACATCATGAAAGGGAAAAGTTCGTAAATACTGACTCGCCCAGCTAATGATTCACGTATTTGTTTCATTAATAAAATTTGACTTGAACCCAAAAGAACTGAAAAAGATAAAGAACCTTCATCGTAAGCAAACTTCATTTTTTCAAATACAGATGGCTCCTTTTGTGCTTCATCAATGATGGCTGCACCTATTTGTTGACCCCACTGAGCCGTGTGAATACTCTTTAATTTTTCGCGGTTTTCTATAGCATCCAAATTAATATAACGTAAGTTGGGATACTGGACTTTGGAAATAGTGGTTTTTCCAGTTTGTCTTGCGCCAGTAACTAAGACTATCTGAGATTGAGCATCACTAGGCAAAAACGTGCTTAAAATACGCTTTTTATAATCAAAATGAGCCGCCATACCCTGATGTTCCTGTAAAAATCACGATGATGTGCGGAATTTTACAGGACAATCAACGATAAGTCAATGTTTGTCTAGAATATTCGATAATAAAAGATGTGAATAACAAACCTCACTATTATCGATTTATCTTATTTTCGATAATAGTGAGGTTTCATGTTATTGATGATGAGAATAAGCAAAGCCCTTATTATCGAAAATAAGATAAATCGATAATAGTAGAACTTTTAAAAGAGTATTAACTTAATCTCTATTAAATATAAGCTTTAAAGGCATAGCATGCTTTAAGGTTGTGATAAAATCAACCTAGTATTGACACAGGTTTCATGAACAAATATAATACAAAACACTTAAATTAATAGGTAGTATCAAATATGACGCTCATCACTAGGCCTCTTTCATGGTTTGGAAGAAAAATTCTTGGTCCCATTGTGGATAGCATGCTCTTGAACAATCCTGTTGGTCGTTTTTTAACCAATTATCTCAGGCGTCATAGCGGTGATTTACTACTTATGAACGGTATTTCTAGTTTGGATTATCTATTTATCTATGTAAGTATCTGTGTTTTTGTTGCTTGCCCACCACTTGTGGTGATGGATTTTGCCCTCACCGCGGTAATACTAGGGCTTCGTGTCAGTGTAATAAAAGAATTTATTGATGAATACCTTGAAACTAAAATACCGATTACAGATACAACCCCTATACTAAGCACTAGATCAGATAATTCTTATAAAAGAGCACTGGGTTGCTTATTAGGTGTTTCCAAACCAGATCAAGTGGTCGTTAACCGGCATTTACCCCCTGATAATTCATCTAGTGCTTTTAGACGTGCTGCCGATTCAATTACACGTCAATATCCAGTCATGTCTCAACTTTTTGGGCCTCCACCCAAACCATTGTGTGATGATCCATTAGCAGAAGTTCACAAACGTCATCGTCGTTCACCATTTTCAGCATCACCTTAATAAGTTGGAATCATACCATGTTTAAAACCACTTATTTTTTACCAACACATACAAAAGAAATGTAAGACAAAATTACTAAAAATTACTAAAAATATTCCAACAAGTGCAAAACCAGAATTTGTAGATGCCCCTATCATTGAGGTTTATTTAACTAATTTACGCCCAGATGTAAAAGAATATGATGATGGCCATTGTGATGTAACTTACTATATAAATTGGAATGATGATCTCACGTTAGAAAACAATGATAATAGAAACAGTAATGATGTAAAAAGCGTAACTGAATGTTTAAAAACGGCTACTCAAACGCAAAAATCATATCTTTGTATCAATATACCAAGCCCCCTCTCAAGGCAAATTTACAGGGCTTTCAATCATACGACACACTAATTCTGTGATTTTGGATAATCAAAATAAGACAATCCTTATTCATGAACCTATGGTTGGCCAACCATCTTAATTTTATGACGATGGTATTATCAAAGTTCATGAGAGAACACCAACATTTTTTCGACGTTTTTTTCTGAATATACCATTACCATTGATCCAATTCCCTTTACAATTAAATGGTGAATGTAAATGCTCATTCATAGCAGATGAACGATTTAAAGCTGATTATGAAGGTAAACCATTACCCACAAGAGAAGATATAGAAACTGCCTGGATAAAAGTTGCTAGAAAAATGGGGCTAGAACCTGAAGAATACTCATTGCAGGAATCTATAAACTTAACACTTTAAAATCACATTACCCACTTTGAAAAGGCGTTGTTGCATAAAATTCCTATCCCCCTGAAAGGGGAATAGGATTGAGGTGAGAGGGTTAAGTTAGATATAAAACCTTTGCTCTTTTGAAAGCGTTAATAAAGAGGTAAGCATCCATCTATTCTCAATCAACCCACCTAAATGAGATTTCACAGAATCCCAAATCATCGTTTTTTGTGCCACTGATAATTGTGCTTCTGAGAGTAAAAATAAGTTGCCAAGCTGGCCACCATTTTTGATCAATGTCCCCAAACGGTCTTTCACCGCATCTAAAATTATCGTCCGTTCTGCCTCAGATAATTGTTCTTCTGAATCAGTAAATAGTTTGCGAAGCTGGTCAAAATTTTGAATCAAGGTACCCAGGTGCGCTTGCAGCGTTTCGAGTATCTTTGTACGCATGTCAGCTCTATCAGCACCCACAAGAAAATCAAGAAGGAAAAAAGACTGGTTAACTTGGTCAAGCGAAAACTTACGATAAATTTCCTTTGATTCGCTAAGCGTTGATTCATCACGCTCAACTAAAGCCATCGTCAACAGATTACTTAAAAATTGTTTTGAATAAGCCGCTTTGAGTGACCTGAGTGAAACTGATACACTGGCATCATCAGGCGCTAACAATTGGGGAATTAACCGAATCAT
>JBFWPS010000143.1:0-5477 GCA_050249855.1 Gammaproteobacteria bacterium | reverse complement strand
ATATTCTAATTTGCCTTCTACTTTATTGTGTGACCAAGCTAGTGGATTTTCAAAATCATGTGCAATGTGTTTATAAAATTCATTGTACTCTTCATCTTTAATTTCTTGACGAGGTGTTTGCCAAAGTGCCGTAGCACGATTAATCGTTTCATATTGTGGAATTTCTTTTTCCTTGCCCTCTTCTGCTTCAGGTGTCATCTTGAGCATTTGATTGGGTAGTGCGATATGATCTGAATATTTATGAATAATATTACGCAAACGCCAAGCATCTAAAAATTCATTTTCTTCATCTTTTATATGTAAGGTAATCGTTGTTCCACGTTCAGGTTTATTCATTTGTTCAATGGTATACTCGCCCTCACCCCTTGATTCCCATAAAACACCTTCTTCTGCTGATAAACCTGCTCTACGTGTCATCACGGTCACTTTATCAGCCACGATAAATGAAGCATAAAAACCAACACCAAACTGACCAATTAAATGAGAATCTTTTGCTTGATCACCGGTTAGAGCAGATAAAAATTCTTTGGTTCCAGATTTTGCAATCGTACCTAAATTTTCAATCACTTCATCACGACTCATTCCGATTCCATTGTCAGTAATGGTGATAATCTTGGCATCTTTATCAAAATCAACTTTAACACTTAGATTCGGGTCATTTTCATATAATGCATTGTTCGATAAAGCTTCAAAACGCAGCTTATCAGCAGCATCTGAGGCATTTGAAACTAACTCTCGCAAAAAGATTTCTTTATTACTATATAATGAATGTATAACAATATTTAACAATTGTTTCACTTCTGTTTGAAAGCCTAAGGTTTCTTTATGTGCAATTTCAGTCATTTAGCATTCTCCAGTGTTCAATAAATTTATTAGCGCTTCTGAAAAACAATAGTGTCATTGCGAGCGTAGCGAAGCAATCCAGAGCTGAATATCTATTTTGATGCAGTACACTCGATTGCCACGGTCCTCAAAAAACGCGGACCTCGCAATGACAAGATTTTATTTTTTCGTAAGTCTTGTCCATTTTAATTTGGGGTCTAAATAATGAATTTCAAGGCCCAAGCAAAATGATTTTAAAATGCTAAACTTGTTATATTAGCAAACAAAAAATAACATCGAGGACTGAGCAATGAATGAACAATTTAAAAAAATACCACATACGATAAATCAAGAATTAGATTACATTCATCCATATAACCAAATTGGTAATTTTACAAAGTTAACAGACCCAGCACTATCAGTCATATTTGATTTAAGTCATGTTAACGTTATTAGTATTGATCCTAAAGCAACGATTAATGATGCAAGTTTAGAAATGAAATTCTCTCATAGTCACGTGCTCTTAGTCATTGATATATTTGATAAAGTGGTAGGACTTATTACTCAAGACGATATTAATGGTGCTAAACCATTAAAGGTAGCGAAAGAAAACAAAATTAAATTTTCTGATATCAAAATTGAATCTCTCATGCTTCCCCAAGAAAAAGTTTTAATCTTCGATCAGGAAGATTTAAAACTTGCCAAAGTAGGTAATGTTATTAAAACTATGAAAGAATTAAAACAAAATGTAGCCGAAGTTATTGAATTTGATCCTATCTTAAAAACTTATTGTATAAGTGGTTTAATTTGTTTATCAATGGTCAGTAAACAATTAGGTTTTGATGTAACAAATGATATTACAAAACCTTACTCAATTATTGAAATAAGAGAATGGTTATTATAACGATCAAACAAATTGTCCTGCAACAAAACCTGAAGCCCATGCCCATTGGAAATTATAACCACCAAGCCAACCGGTTACATCTAAAATTTCACCAATAAAATACAGTCCTGGAACCTGGTTGGCTTCCATGGTTTTAGATGAAATAGCATCACAATCAACACCACCAATGGTTACTTCTGCAGTACGATACCCTTCTGTACCATTTGGTTTAAGTTTCCATGAATGGATTTGTAAAGCGATTTCCTCAAATTGTTTATGCGAAAATAATTGCAACGGTCTTTCACTAATAGATTCCGGGATAATGGCTGTAACTAATCGTTTAGGTAAATAATCAGATAATACTGTTTTAAACAAAACATTAGGAGAATTTTTTTGTAATCGTTTCAATTCATTTTGTAAATTAATTTGTGGTAATAAATTAATACTAATTGTTTCACCAGGTTCCCAATAAGATGAAATTTGTAAAATAGACGGGCCACTCAAGCCTCTATGCGTAAATAAAAGAAAATCATCAAAACTTTTTCGTTCACTCTGAATAATCGAATCCACACTAATGCCTGATAAGGATGAAATAATTTCTTTATCTTCAGGGTGTAAAGTCAGCGGAACCAAACCAGCTCTTGTTGGCCAAACTTTCAGATTAAATTGCTCTGCAATTTTATAACCAAATGGACTTGCGCCCATCGTTGGAATTGATAAACCACCTGTAGCAATCACAAGTGATTCACAAACATAGGTTCCTTGATTGGTAAGAAGATTAAAATGAGCATGCTCTAATTTATTTATTTTTTCAACGGTAGTATGTGTTTGAATCACAATCTGATATTTTTTACATTCACTTAATAATAAATCAACAATATCTTGTGATTTGTTATCACAAAATAATTGCCCTTTTGTTTTTTCATGAAATGGAATTTTATACTGTTTGACTAAATCAATAAAATGATAAGGGGTATAACGGCTTAACGCAGATTTACAAAAATGTGGATTATGAGAAAGATAATGACTGGCTGTCACATTGTAATTAGTAAAGTTACAACGCCCACCACCCGACATTAAAATCTTTTTACCCACTTTATTCGCATGGTCAAGTACCAGTACCTTACGTTTACGCTTGCCTGCCTCAATCGCACACATTAAACCAGCCGCACCAGCACCTATAATAATCGTATCAAATCGTTTCATAATTGCGGATTATAAAGGATTTGTGTTAAATTATGTAAGATTTTTATATAAATTAAAAAATGCTGTCATTGCTGTAAAGATTATATCATTCGTTCATACAAAAACTCCCTCTCCCACAGTGCTTTTCTAGGGGAGAGGGTTGGGGTGAGGGGGTGAGATTTAAACTCTCCCCCCTCACCTCAATCCTCTCCCCCTTACAGGGGGAGAGGAAGAATATTTTTAACAACGTATTCATATAACAACCGAAAGTAATTAATAAACCATGACTCAATTAATTTCATTAGACAACGCTTCTTTATCATTTGGCCCCTACCCTCTACTTGATAAAGCCAAATTACAGATTGAGTCCTCTGAACGACTCTGCTTGATTGGCCGTAACGGCGCAGGAAAATCTACACTACTCAAAGTCATTGAAGGCTCACAAAAACTAGATGATGGAACTATCTGGCGAAAACCTGCTTTAAAAATTGCAAGACTAGAACAAGAGTTACCGCAATATGCAACTGGTACCGTCTATGATTTTGTAGCCCAAGGTTTGGCAAAAACCGGCGAGTTATTAGCGGCTTATCACCATCTAACACAAAATACCTTACCCGATTTAAAAGAATTAGAACGATTACAACATTTAATCGATGCCGAAAATGGCTGGCAATTTGATCAGTCGATTAATAATATACTGAGTCGTCTATCGTTAGACGCAGAAGCACGTGTTTCAGAACTATCTGGCGGTTGGCAAAGACGCGTTGTTCTAGCAAGAGCATTGGTTATTCAACCAGAATTACTCTTACTCGATGAACCAACGAATCATCTTGATATTGAAGCCATTGAATGGTTAGAAAATCAATTAATCAATAGTAACGTTGGTTTACTTTTTATTACACATGACCGTAGCCTATTACAACGTTTAGCAACGCGTATTATTGAGCTAGATCGTGGTCAGCTAACCTCATGGCCAGGGGATTATGAAAACTTCTTGCGCCGCAAAGAAGAAATGTTACATGCTGAAGCAAAAGCCAATATAGAATTCGATAAAAAACTAGCTGAAGAAGAAATCTGGATCCGTCAGGGGATCAAAGCAAGAAGAACACGTAATGAAGGTCGTGTACGAGCATTAAAAGCATTGCGACTAGAGCGTTCAAAACGTATCACAATTGAAGGAAAAACGAGTTTTGACCTCAATCTCGCTGAAAAATCAGGACAATTAGTCATAGAAGCTAATCATATCTCTCATTATTTTAGTGAAAAATGCATCGTCAGAGATTTTTCAATTCGTGTCATGAGAGGTGACAGAATTGCTTTATTAGGCCCTAACGGCATTGGTAAAAGCACCCTATTAGGTATCTTATTGGATAAAATTAAACCTCAAGAAGGACATGTTACACATGGAACAAATTTAAAAATTGCTTATTTTGATCAGCTAAGACAAACCATCGATATGGAAAAATCAGTTTATGATAATGTAGCACAAGGCAGCGATACTGTTGAGATCAATGGAAAAAGTCGCCATGTGTTCAGTTATTTAAATGATTTTCTTTTTACCCCTGATCGCATTCGAACACCTGTGAAAGCACTATCAGGTGGAGAGTGTAATCGTTTATTACTAGCTTGTTTATTTAGCAAACCAAGCAATTTATTAGTGCTCGATGAACCAACGAACGACTTAGATATAGAAACACTGGAGATGCTAGAAGATTTATTATCAGAATATCAAGGTACTTTATTATTAGTCAGCCATGACAGAGTATTCATAGATAACGTTGTAAGCAGCACCCTTGCATTTGAAGGCGATGGGAAAATTCAAGAATACGTGGGTGGCTATCAAGATTGGCTTAGACAAAGAAAAACCGTACCAGAGAAAAAGCAAGATAAAAAAATAGTTCAAGAACCAAAAACAGAAAAACCAAAAACCAGAACAAAATTAAGTTACAAAGAACAAAAAGAATTAGATGAATTACCTTCGCGCATTGAAAATCTTGAAGAAGAACTTAATACTTTGCAAAATTTAGTCGCCAACCCTGATTTTTATAAAAACACGCCTGATGAAATAAGTAATCAATTAAATCATTTAAAAAACCTCGAGCAATCTTTAGAAGATGCTTATAGTCGATGGGATGAACTTTCTGGCTTGTAGTGACATAAGTACAAAACAAGTAATCTAGTAATTTTCGCTGGTGAAAGGATTCTTTAACTTACTTCTAATAAAGAAGCATTTAATAAGCTGATTTCCTACGAATTGCTACACAGATCAACCAATTTTTTTAAGGTTGGATTCCGTCTTAAACCAAAAATACTATATTTTTATAGAACTAAAAATTACTTTCTTGACGCAGTCTACTCATTCATGCATAATCAACAATTATTCAATCAGAGAATATTTTTGATGTAGACTTTGAACTAAATTATACAAAAGTGAATGTGAAAAAATCTAAAAAGTAACATAGACGATGAGTTAGAACTCACAAAAGACACTTGGGTGTTATCTTTAGTGCAAAAAAATATTTCAGCTTTTTTAGTTATCGAAGGGATTAATGAAAATGGTAGTAGATTTACTCAAAAAGCCGAGCTA
>JBFWPS010000142.1:0-5517 GCA_050249855.1 Gammaproteobacteria bacterium | reverse complement strand
GAGTTAAGACGAAAAAAATTTTTAGAAGCCAAGCATGTACTTCAACCATTGTTAGAAAATTTACGTGTAAGTATTTATGGTGAATTTGCTAAAAATGCCCCTGAATTATATAAAATTGAAAAACAATTTTACAATTCGGCACAAGCTTTTTTAATAATTTTTGAATTGATAGGGCAACGGAGCTATGGGTTGAGAAAGTTTCGTTTGCAATCAGGTATGTTGCCTGCTCTACTTTGGTATTTATCACAACAGCAAGAACATGTAACTCATGAATTTTGTCTACGCGGTATTGACAGAACGGGGGTTATGTTAATGCTAGAGAAAGTTTTAGAAGAAACGACTCGGGATAGTGGCATGTTCCATTTTGACAATTTTGATTCTTTAATATCAAAATTAAGAACGCAACAACATGTTGATACGGCTTTGGATATAAGTACATTTAATCGTGGAACACCAGGCAATAAAACAGGGGGAGGTTTTCCACTCGATTCTGGATTACAGTTGAGTGCAAAACTATTTCGCGTACGCTACCCAGATTTAAAACCTACACGAAGTGAACGATTGGCCAGAATGCTTTATTTTGTTAAACAAGATCGTGACTGCATGGCGGATACTGCTTGGCGTGGGATCACTGATATTAATGTTTTATGGCTAGCGCCTAGTATGATACTAAATAAAACCTTTTCATTAATTGCAGCTGGTTTAATTGGAATAGGGCGACGATGTTCAGCCGATTTTTCAGCAGTTATACAAGAGGAAGAAGCTCGAGCGGAACAAGAAACACAACAGCGATCTACATTAGAGAAAAAGTCTTTATCGATTGCTTCAGACAGTGAAGTTCCAAGAAAAATTGCCGAAGTTGAAAGAAGAAAATTCCTAGCTACCTCTGGGGATATTCGTAGAGAACGTTCCAGAAGTTTTTCCGTTCTTTCTGATATACTGGAGTTCACTAGTATAAAACCCTATTCGGCTGAAGCGGAAAGATATACTCCACCAGCTCAAAGAGAAGCTTTGAAGAAGATGAGTAGTTATGCTGCTTCCAGTCGATTTTTCAAACCTGATGAGGTATCTAAAGATATGCCTAGAAGGGTGATCAGTTTACAAGAATCTGCACCATTAGATGGTTCATGGCCATTGGCGAGCGATCTCCATCCAAGCAGTCATTTTCCTCCCACCCCTACTTCTACTCCTTGGTAATAAGATGAGTATCTTGTGCCGTTACACAAAATTCGTTAACATCCGCCTAATAAGAATAAAATTAAGGAAAATAAATGTACACATTTGCAGAAAAACCGTTATCTTTTGGCCAAGTTATATCTAATGGTGTACGTCTTTGGACGGGAAATTATTGGCAATTGCTTATATTAACCCTCCTCGCCATAGTGATGGGAACACTGCCTCATTTTGTATTACCTGGCCTAACAATTGTGAGTCCTCAGCGTTTGCTAAGTTATTTGACAGCAAACTATGGTAAATTAATCCTTTATTTATTCTTAAGTCTTTTTATTTTTGAAATTATCTTTTACCGCTTTTATACATATGCATCAGGTGTTAAACACAGCATACTAGGATTAATTGCTTATTCACTTGAAAAACTACCTTATATTTTGTTAGGTGCTTTGTTATTTTTAATTGTAGTGAGTTGTGGTTACGTTTTTATATTTGTTCCGGGTGTCTTTTTAACGATTGCATTATCGATGTTATTGCCACTAATTTTAATTGATAAATTAAATCCATTTGCTGCATTTAAACATAGCTTTAATATTACAACACCGCATTGGTGGCATACTTTTTTAGTTATTTTTTTTCCTATGATAGTATTCCAGTTAATTGCAGCAGGAATTGATAGTACGGCTCTGAGAATATGGCATACGGTCAATGGTCCTAAACCTTGGGAATATTATCCATTATTTTCTTTGGTGGTTAATTCAATTTATTATCCATTGTTTAGTAGCATCATGGTCGTTCTCTTGCATGATTTGAAACTGAGAGCGAAAGATTTATAGATTTCTCACTAACGCTGTCATTGTGAGGCTCGCGTTCTTTGCGAGTCGTGGCAATGACAATACTATTTTTCGTAAGTAGGGTTGGTTAGGCGCTTTAGCGCCGTAATCCATCATGACGTTTTGGTGGATTACAGACCTTGCGGCCCTAATCTACTCCACAACTTACGCTCAAGTTCGCGTAGTAATTTAAGCTACAGTTAAATAAGACCCCAATAACCATTTTGTTCCCTCATATGGGAATTTAACTTGTACTCTCGCGTTATCACCCATTCCCTCACATGCCAGAACGATCCCTTCACCAAATTTTTTGTGATGAACTTTGGCGCCGATATTAAATCCAGATTGATTTAACATCTGGTTTCTATGATTCATGACAGAACTATGGCTCATAGGCCGTATAATTTTAGCCTTAATCCGTACTTCTTCTATTAATTCTTTTGGAATTTCTTGTATGAAACGTGATGGACGATGATGTGTTTCAGTTCCATGTAATCGTCTTATTTCAGCATAACTTAAATGTAGGATTTGCTCTGCTCGTGTAATGCCTACGTAACATAGTCTACGTTCTTCTTCCAGACGCCCTGGTTCTTCATAAGACATTTGATGTGGAAATAAACCTTCTTCTAATCCACTCATGAAAACTATCGGAAATTCTAAACCTTTAGCTGAATGTAATGTCATTAATTGTATAGAATCTTGATACACTTCTGCTTGCATTTCTCCTGATTCCAAAGCTGCATGCGCTAAAAAAGATTGTAATAATGGTAAGTCAGAGTCTTCTGATTGAAATTCGCGTGCGGCACTAATTAATTCATCCAAGTTTTCGATTCTTGCTTGGCCTTTTTCTCCTTTTTCTTTTCGATAATGATCATAAAGACCACTTGTCTCAAGAACAACTTTTGTAAGTTCGCCAGGTTCAAAATCGGTGGTAGATTCACGCATAGTGTTAATTAATGATAAAAATTGTCGTAAAGCGGTTGTCCCTCTGCTTGGCAATAAATTGTTTTCAATACTGATTTCAGCGGCTCGCCACAAAGGAATTACTTGTTCTTTTGCAAGGTCGCGTAATACTGCTAAAGTATTATTACCAATACCACGAGTAGGTGTATTTACAATACGTTCAAATGCAGTATCATCATTTTGATTTACAATTAAACGAAGATAAGCTAATCCATCTTTAATTTCAGCGCGCTCGAAGAATCGTAAACCACCATAAATTCGATAGGGGATTGCTGCTTGAATTAATGTTTCTTCAAGTACACGTGATTGGGCATTAGAACGATATAAAATGGCAATTTCTCGTCTAGCAAAACCCTTGTTAATATAATCTCGAATAGAACTGATAATATATCTTGCTTCATCAAATTCATTAAAACCCGCATACAAATGTATAGTTTCTCCATCGTGTCCACTGGTCCATAAGTTTTTTCCTAGACGGTCATGATTATGTGTAATAAGCGCATTGGCTGCAGATAGAATATTAGCAGTAGAACGATAATTTTGTTCTAATCGAATGATTTTTGCGTTTGGAAAATCCTTTGTGATTTTTTGTAAGTTTTCAATTTTAGCACCACGCCATCCATAAATTGATTGATCATCGTCTCCAACAACCATTAAATGATTTTGTTCATTCATCAATAATTTAATCCAGGCATATTGAATAGTGTTTGTATCTTGAAATTCATCTACTAAAATATGTTTAAATCGTTGTTGATAATGCTGCAATAATTCTGGATTTGTTTGCCACAATTCATATGCTCGAAGTAAAATTTCTGAAAAATCAATCAATCCTGCTTGGATGCAAGCATTTTCGTAAGCTTCATAAATGAGTTGTATTTGTTTAATATAATAATCTGTAACATTTAAATTTTTAGGTCTAATACCTTCATCTTTATTTGCGTTAATAAACCATTGTATTTGCTTAGGTTGCCATTTTTCTTCAGGGAGATTTAAATTTTTTAATGTTCTTCGAATCAAACGGTATTGATCTTCAGAGTCTAAAATCTGAAAATGCTCAGGTAGCCTTGCTTCTTGCCAGTGAGCACGTAATAGTCTATGGGCTAAACCGTGAAAAGTCCCTATCCACATGGCTTTTGTTTGAGGTCCTATGATTTGTTCAATCCGGTGGCGCATTTCGCCAGCGGCTTTATTGGTAAAGGTAACCGCCATGATGCTATGAGGTGGAATGTTTTCAACTTGACATAACCATGCAATACGGTGTACCAAGACACGTGTTTTACCACTGCCGGCGCCTGCGAGGATCACAAGGTTTTGTGGTGGGGCAGAAACAGCCTCTTGTTGGCGATCATTTAACGAACTGAGTATGTCAGTTGCAAACATAATTTTCTCCGTATGAAGGACCCAAATGATGCGATATTTTAGCTATAAAAAATTGAACTTTTATCAATTTCTATTGGTCATTTTGATATTGGCCGTCGCTGGATACCTACAGCTTAGTCTGCATATTGAACCATGTCCCTTGTGTATGATTCAACGTTTAATTTTTGGTATTTTGGGAATATTGTTTTTAATTGGTGCAAGCCATCATCCTCGCTTGAAGGCTGGAAGGATTTTCTCATCGGTACAATTAATTATCGCTATATTAGGTGCTTTGGTCGCAGGAAGACAAGTTTGGTTACAGCATCTGCCTCCCGATCAGGCACCACCCTGTATACCTGGATTTTTTTATTTAGTTCAAAATGTGCCCCTTTGGGATGTTTTAAAAACGATTTTGCATGGTAGTGCTGATTGTGCTCAAGTCACTTGGAGGTTTTGGGCCTTAAGTATCTCAGAGTGGTCATTACTGATGTTTGTTATTTTTATGATTTTAAGTTTGATCCAAGTATGGAGAAAAAAATAGTTTTTATTTAGGTCAATAGCATTTTATAAAGGAAAGACAAACATTATTTGAGTTAAAAAAAGGATATTTTTGAATAGTTTGACCTTTTACTGAAGCCTGTTTTATGGAACAATGCTACATAACTAGATTGTGTGTCATATAAGAGGTTTTTTTACTGTGATTGATCCCGAAGGTTTTAGAGAAAATGTTGGCATTATTCTGTTAAATCGAGATGGACGCTTATTTTGGGCAAGACGTATTAGGCAAAATGCTTGGCAGTTTCCTCAAGGTGGTTTACAAGAAGCCGAAACCCCGGAGCAAGCATTGTTCCGTGAGCTGAAAGAAGAGATTGGTTTATCCGTTGAAGATGTGGAAGTTTTAGGTTGCACCACTGGATGGTTGCGCTATCGTTTGCCAAAACGATATATTCGTACACATTGTCAACCATTATGCATTGGTCAAAAACAAAAATGGTTTATGTTGGGTTTAGTTGGGCCCTATAGTCATATTCGTTTGGATCAAGGTACGCATCCCGAATTTGATCGATGGCGCTGGGTGAATTATTGGCATCCTTTGCGTGAAGTTGTTTCATTTAAACGGAATGTTTACCGAAAAGCATTACAAGAACTTGAACACTTAGTACAATCATTTCGTAAAAATTAATTTTCCATG
>JBFWPS010000141.1:0-5531 GCA_050249855.1 Gammaproteobacteria bacterium | reverse complement strand
ATCATATTGATGTGCGCGTTTCAACCTTACCCTCGAATCATGGTGAGCGAATGGTTTTACGTTTGCTTGATAAAAAAGTTGCTTGCTTAGATTTAAAAGTTTTAGGTATGGCACCATCTACACTTTCCTGCATTGAAACTTTAATTAAAAGACCTAATGGAATTTTATTAGTAACTGGACCTACAGGTTCTGGTAAAACAACAACTCTTTATGCGATGTTAACTAAACTAAATCAAACATCTAAAAATATTTTAACGGTTGAAGATCCAATCGAATATGACTTACCTGGTATTGGCCAAACGCAAGTAAATCAAAAAATTGAAATGAATTTTGCCAAAGGTTTGCGTGCTATATTAAGACAAGATCCCGATGTAGTTATGGTGGGTGAAATTCGTGATCTTGAAACAGTCGAAATTGCTGTACAAGCAAGTCTTACTGGGCACTTGGTTTTATCTACACTTCATACTAATAGTGCTATAGGCGCAATTACACGATTGCGTGATATGGGTGTTGAACCTTTTTTATTAGCATCAACCATTATTGGTGTACTATCACAACGATTAGTTCGAGTACTCTGCCCACATTGTAAAATTTCAAAACCTGCTGAAAAATCAGAACAACTATTACTAAATACTCAAGCGACTGAAATCGTTCATCCAGTTGGATGTAACCATTGTAATCATACTGGTTTTAGTGGTCGAACAGGTATTTATGAATTAATTCTAATTGACGAAACATTACAAACCATGATTCATGATAATCTAAGCGAACAACAACTAGAAAATTATGCTCGTACACAAACACCCAGCATGCGTCAAGATGGTTTTAGATGCGTGGTAGATGGACTAACAACGATCGAAGAAGTCTTACGTGTAACACACGAGGAATAACAAGGCCAATTATCATTATCGTGCGCTTGATAAACTAGGTGTTGAACAGCATGGCACCATTGAGTCAGATAGTGAAAAGCAAGCACGCAGTTCGCTTCGCAATCAGAATCTTATTCCTCTTGAATTAAAAGCTGTTTCTAATAAAAAAAGCCATTATAAATCATGGGTAAAGCCATTTAATTCTCGTGATTTATGTTTATTTACACGACAGCTTGCAACACTCATTCAAGCCGGTTTACCTATAGAACAATGTCTTAATACCATCGCCAAACAAATTGAAAAAATCAAATTTAAAAATATTATTTTAAATCTACGTAATCAAGTACTAGAAGGCCACTCTCTTTCTGCGGCTTTTAGTACACATCGACCTTTATTTTCTGAACTTTACTGCACGACCATTCATACGGGTGAGCAAACAGGTCGTTTAAGTTTGGTTTTAAAACAATTGGCTGATTTACTTGAGCAACAACAAACTATGCAACAAACAATAAGACAAGCCTGCATTTACCCGTTATTTATGATGATGGTATCAACGATTATTATTTTATTTTTATTAACTTATGTAGTACCTGGCATTATCAATATCTTTCAAGACAATCAACAAACGTTACCATTGATGACACGGATTTTATTGGGTGTTAGTACTTTCATTCTTCACGATGGCTGGTTGTTATTATTATTGTTATTTGCTGTTATAATTTTCTTTCATTATTGTTATAAAAAAGAAAAATTTAAAAAATATTGTCAAAATGTACTATTGAAATTTCCTATACTAGGCAATCTATTATTGACTATTAATACGGGTCGTTATGCTAATACATTTTCAATTTTATTTAATGCAGGGGTTCCTATTATTGATACGATGCGTATTTCTGCCGATTTAATTAATAACTTGGTTTTAAAAACGAAAATTCAACAAGCAGGGATATTGGTTAGAGAAGGCAGTTCTATGCATCATGCTTTAAGTGAAACCAACTGTTTTTCACCGATGATGTTGCAACTGGTCGCTAGTGGTGAAGCCAGTGGTCGATTAGGTGAATTAATGAATTATGCAGCCAATGTTCAACAAGAAAATGTAACGCGTTTATTAAAATCCATGCTTTCACTATTAGAACCTGTTATAATATTGATCATGGGAGTATTTGTATTATTTATTGTTTTAGCCATATTATTACCGATTTTTGAAATGAATCAGTTAATTTAAGAAGGATTAATTATGTCCCTAAAAAAGCAAAGTGGTTTTACTTTAATTGAAATTATGGTTGTAGTCGTCATACTCGGAATATTAGCTGCCTTGATTGTACCTAAAATTATGGAAAGACCTAATCAAGCAAGAGTTGTTAAAACAAAACAAGATATTTTAGCGATTCAAGATGCACTTGATCTTTATAAGCTAGATAATGGATTTTATCCCTCGATGGATCAAGGCCTTAAAGCCTTAGTTATAAAACCTGAAACGACACCAGCCCCTATGAATTGGAAAACAGGTGGTTATTTGGCACGTTTACCAATTGATCCCTGGAATCAAGCATATCAATATATGAATCCTGGCATACATAATCCTAATGGTGTAGATATTTATACTTATAATGGTTCGTCAGGGCAGCACACCGAACAAAATATGATTGGAAACTGGAATCTTGAAAATAATTAATCTTGATGGTTGTTATTGTATACTCCCTCACCCCAACTCTCTCCCCCAACAAGTCGGGGGAGAGGGAGCAAAACTTTTTGAAAAAAATGACACTCCCTCTCGGGGAGAGGGTTGGGGTGAGGGGGTATACAATACCAAAACCGTCGGTTTTACACTGATTGAAATTTTACTCGCTCTACTTATTTGTTCAATCGCGCTTATCACAATCACTAAAACCATTTCCTTAACCACCAGAAACTTTTCACACATTGAAAATAAAACTTATGCCACTATTATTGCAAATAATGTCATGTCTGAAATACAACTCGGATTAACAGACGTACCTTCTGAAAACAATTACCTAGAAGCTTTTCAACAAACTTGGTCTTGGAAAGCCAAGTTATTTAATACAAATAACCAACACTTACAAAAAATAATTGTTTATGTAAAGCAAAGTGGAAATTCTAATATATTATTTCAATTAACCAGTTACCGATATGCATAAAAATGGATTCACTTTAATAGAACTTTTAATCGCCATCACAATATTCGCTATTGTAGGCCTTATTACTTCATCTGTTTTATTAAGCAGCATAAAAACCAGTATGCATATAGAAACACACAGTCAATCGATTAAAAAATTGCAAGAATCCACTATAACCATACGGAAAGATTTAAGCCATATTGCTAATAAAACGCTAACTGATTCAAAAAATAATAATATTGGCTTTATTGGATTACCACAGGATCTGCAATTTATCATGATCAATTTTTATGAACAAAAAAAATCCTATAATGTGGTTAGATATACCTACAATCAAAAAAGTCTAATTCGAACTGAATTAAAAGGTAATGAATCTTTTAGTGAGTCTTTGATGTATAATATTGACCATATTGAAATTAGTTATCTTGACTCAAAAAACCATTTTCAACAAAGATGGATCACTACAAATACTTTACCAAAAGCTATTTTATTACATATAAATAGTCAAAAAAATGGGAGTTTTAATTTAATAGTGCCAATAGCTTATGAATACGATAAAATCATACAAAAACACTGAGTATGGCTCAGCTTTAATTACAGCCCTATTAATTATGGTACTGGTATCTGTGCTCGCTTATGGTATTCATCAAAGGCTTTCATTTTCAATACATAGAACCGAATCACTAATTAAATTAATTCAGTTAGAAAATTTAAATACGGGCCTCATTGCATGGGTTGACGATATATTATCTCAAACAAATTTACCAAAACAATTTCCATTAAAAATACGACTCAACACTGATAGTGGTATTTCTTTAACGGGAACACTCAATCCGATTCAAACAGTCAACAAAAACTCATTGTCTGAACCCTTTTTGAATGTTTTAATCACCCTTTTTCCTGAATTAAGTCATAATAATCAATCTAATCAGGAATATTTTTTGCTTATTTCAAGCACGACTGGTTATAATCACTACACCATATTGAAACGTATGCAGCACGGTAATATAACGAATATCAATGTGATAGGGTCATTTTAAATGAATAATTATTTGATTATCGATAACACTTTATTATTAAATGGAACAGATATTACTATCTACTCCCTTTCATTGCCGAAACTTAATCCTAATCACTTAATAAAAGCTATCCCCTTCGCCTTAGAAGAACATTTAGTCGATGAACTTGATCAATTGTATTTTAGCTTTGTCACTGAACCAACTTTACAAGTAGCTGTTGTTAAAAAAAGTTTATTAAATCATGTCTTAAACAATCATAATAATATAGAAAAAATAATTCCGAATTATTTAGCCTTACCTTTAGAAGAAAAATCATGGTCTATATTAATTCATGATACACTCGCACTAGTTAGAATTAGTAAAAATACAGGTTTTAGTATAGAGCTAAATCTTCTTTCAAGTATACTAGAAAAAACTTATGACGAGACATCAGAAAATTCAAGGCCGGAAAGAATTAATATCTACCAATATGAAATATCACATTCACTCACTTTTGCAGAATCAATGAATCATTTAATTCATTTATGTGGTACACCATCCTTCACAGCTATTGAAGGTTTCAGGCAAGGTTTATTAGAATCAGTAACTGATTTCAACTTACTCCCTAAAGAACATCGACCTAAAGCTAACTTAACTCAAGCTAAAAAATACTGGTTAAGCAGTAGTATATTGGCTATGAGTGCCTTCTTGATTTTTGTAATTGGTGATTCAGCTTCAAGTTTTTATCTAGCATCAAAGAGCCGACAACAAACAGAAACTATTTCAAGATATTATTTTTCATTATTTCCTGAATCAACTGCTGTAGTTGCCCCAGAATGGCGTGTTTCTCAATTGTTGAATTCTCTTAAAGCTAGGCATGAAGAAAATGGATTTTTAACCCTTTTACAAAGGGCATACCCTGCCCTTTCTGGACATAAAGTTTTAGAGCTTAGTTTTGAAAATGCCCAATTAAGCGTTAAATTAGAGGAAAAAAACTTTACAGTATTACAAGATTTAATCATAATGTTAAAAAATAACAAACTGAATGTTGAGCAAAATTCAACCAACGCTAATCATATTATTACTACAAAATTAATACTCAGTGAGGCCTAAATGAAAGAACTTTGGTCTAATTTATCGCAGCGCGAACAAAGACTTATTGGCAGTACCCTAGTGCTTTCAATCCTATGCCTGTTATACTTTGTAATCGTCTCCCCATTAGGACAACACGTAAAGCAATTAAAAAATCAAGTTCAAACACAACAGCAACTACTTCTCGATCTTCAAACAGCGAAGCAAAAAGTTGAAGACCTAAATCTTGACGCAAAACAAATTACCCCACAAAAAATTACTTCAGGTGAATTACTATCCGTTATAAACCAAAGCTTGCAAGAAAATCAAATTAAATCGTATGTGATATTAGTCAAACCAATTGATAGTAAATCGGTATTTGTAGCATTTAAATCAGCTCCATTTGATTCGATATTACTGTGGTTAAATACCCTTTGGAAACAATACGAAATTAA
>JBFWPS010000140.1:0-5534 GCA_050249855.1 Gammaproteobacteria bacterium | reverse complement strand
ATCTGATATAATCATAACTTCATCTAATTCAATTAAATCTAAACCTTTGCTTAAATCAGATATAATGTCGACTATACTTCTTTTAGTTTTACCTTGATAAAAATCACTATTTTCAGTTATAGATTTTGTGATGTTACCACGTAATACTTCTACTTTATCAATATTGGATTTATACAACACACTAAATATTCCACAGAATCTATTATCGATCGGTAAAAATCTTAATCCCACACACTCAGGAAAACAATTCAAAATCATGAGATCTTCATCTGTGATTTCTTCAGCTCTCTGATATTGTATGGGTTTATCTCTGTAAACAGCATATCTATCTAAAAATAATTTTAATTCAGAACATTGATCTAGTGAATTAAAATTTTCAGCCAAATAAACCAACATTTCAAACTCGTCTCTCTTTAATGAAAATATGTATTCAGTACTTTCTAGTTTTTTTCTCGAGCTTTCGCAATCTTTGATATTTTGCGCGATTTCATCCAACAAACTTTTCTTAAGCGCATCATTTTTTTCTTTAAATGAAATTTTTGAGTTCGCCAATAGATCTTTATAACGTTTTATTTTTTCTTTATTTTGAGATAAGGAAATAGTGAGCACTGCAATTTGACTTTCTAAATCTTTAATTTCATCTTGATAAGCTTTTATTTTTTGATGATATTTATATTTTCTAGATGTATAAATAACCACCTCAGCATTAGCATCTTGACCAAAATTGGTTTGAAAGCGAATTTTGTATTTGCCATTTACTGAATCACAAATCTCAGGTTTTAAGAATCTACCACTATTATCACTAATTAGTTTTTGATTACATTTTTCAGCAATTTTTCGATCATTATCTGTAACTCTATTTTCATCATCATTCAAAGTAACATGCATTATCGGCCAATGATTATAATCGATCGTTCTGTCAGTATAGGTAAAGATTCCTAATATAAGCCAACGTTTATCTCTTATAACTGTATGTAATGCAACAGCTGGTTCGTCACAATTTAGATATTCTAAACTTTCAGATATTGAAATTTTAGGCTTTAAACCATTTTGATCAGTCAGTAAGCGATCTCCACCTTTAATGATTGCCTTAATATCATGTTCCATATGTTTGATTTTTTCTAAAATTTTACCTCTTTGAATTTGTAAATCTCTAATTATTTCTTTGAGTGTAGATTCAGAATTGATATTTGTTGTTAAATTTTTTCTTTCTCCTACTATCGACTCTTGATTATTTAACTCAGCAATACTACTCTCTAGCTTGTCATGTTGAACTTTTAATTTACTAAGTTCTTCTTTAGCGATATGAATATCATCTAACACTTTATTACCATCAAGAGAAATTTTTGTAATAACTTCCGTCAATTTTAGTTGGACAGAATCAGAATTTCCGCCAATTACATTTACGTTTTTTGGTGAAATATATTTCCATCGTGAATTAATCCATCGATTTATAGCTTCTCTCGTTTCACCATTATCTAGTAGGTTTGATATAATGACATTACTTTCATCAATCAAATCTAGGATCGGAGACTTTATATCCGAGCGAACCTTTATTGCTTTCGATTGCTGTAGTTTATTTAGTATATGCTTTTTTTCTCTACGCTCAGATTGCGTAATCACAAAAAGCACCGATTGTTTTAATTCACTAGGATTTTTAAAATAGGCATTTAAAGCAAATAATAATTTCTCAAAAAGTTCTGATCTGGTTGTAAATAATGAATTTGCATCAATCGTAATTACAATCCCTTTTAAACGGGCTTTGCTAAGCGCTAAATGTGTTGTCAGAACATTCCCAACTCTTGTTGTTTCATTACGATCATCCAAAAATCCTGGTGTATCTATGAATCCATTGCAATTTTGTGGATCTAAAGTTTCAGCACCATCATGTCCTACAATTGCAAAATCTTCAGAAAATAATGGCTCTATTGCATCCAGATAACCATTCTCATCATTTATATCTATCTTACAACCATTTAAGTAATCTATTAATATACTTTTTCCAGCACCTTTGAGTCCTAAAAATGCCACGGCATCTTGTCTATCGAATTTTGATAATTTTATTTCGATAAACTTTCTAAGTCTTTCTAATAAAGTATTGATAGAAACTCCACCAATTACGTCGTTGTTCATCATAATATTTTCCTTATCTAGTTTAGTAACTTTGGAAAATGTATCGTAATGAGTTTTTTTTTACCTTTATTAGGTATAATATACCTATTTTATGATTCACTTCATGGATAATAATAAGCACGCTATGAATATATCTAGGAAACCAAAAAAATGGTTTGAAGTAATACTCTATGCAACATTTTTTTTGTTTATCTTTATTCACATGAGCATTTTTAATACAATACAAAGTGCAATTGAAAGTACTTTTCATTTTAACCACATTGAAATAAGTTATTTATCATCTAGCTTGTATATCGCTAATTTTTTATTTCTTTTTATTGCTGGACCTATTTTAGACAAATTTCCAATAAAAAAAATCATAAACCTCATGTTTACACTAGCTTGCATGGGTACTTTCTTTTTTGCTATTAGTTCAGATTTCTTCACCCTGTTCATTTCAAGATTTATCATAGGCATTGCTGGCGCATTTTGTTTTTTAGGCCCTTTAAAATATGCTTCACTACGCTTTTCATCTCAGCAACTAGGCAAAATCATTGGTATTTTAGGATTCATGGGCTTTTTAGGTGGTTTTTTATCTCAAAAAATCTTTTATTTAATTATGCTTAGCTATGGTTGGCGTTTATCGATGATTTTCATAGGTTTAGGTGGGCTAGTTTGTTTGATTTTATTTAATTTATTTACAAAAAATTTAGATACAATAAGCAATGAATCTTTTAGCATACTACAAATAATCGAAAATTTTTTGATCGCTCAAAAAAATAAAGTTAATTATGCTTGTGCATCTTACGCGGTCATAATGAATTTTTCTATCAGTCTTATCGGTGCATTATGGGGTAATCTATATTTATCAACACACTATCATATTTCATTAAATGTTAGCTCGACTATTTCGAGCTTATTATTCCTAGGACACTTAATCAGCGCGCTTTCTTTAGGCTTTTTAAAAGACTATTTTAAAAACACAAAAAAACTGATGCAAACCGTTTCCATCTTCGCTGCAATTTTGGTTTTAATACTTCTAACATTTCATAATCTTTCTGTTTTAGCAATTAGCATCATTTTCTTCTTGCTTGGTACTACATCAGCAACGCAAGTGCTAGCCTATGCGCACGTGATAGAAAATAATCCACCTCGAATAACAGCAACCGCAAGCAGCCTTGTTTCAATTGCTATTATGGGAAGTATTGCGATTATGCAGCCAATCACTGGTCATTTACTTAAACAGTTAGAATTATTTAATAATTTAAACTTTACCCAAATATTAATCGGGCTAATTACGTTATTAATCATTGCATCATTACTACCTTTTTATATAAACTCAAACAATACAGCCCACCCTAGATTAGAGGTTGAAACATGACGATTATCGTTACACCAAAACATGTTGCACTATCAAAATCAAATGACGTAAAAAGAATTTGTGAACCTTTTTTTAATAAAACTGGCATTAGTTCGTTTACTTTCGCAAGACAATATTCGAATCATTCTCGTTTTAGTTTAACTACTGAGCCAACATTTGGTGAGTTTTTTTTCAATCATAAACTATATCGTAATTTATTTTCACAAACAGGTTCATTTGATAATTATACCCTCTATTGGTTATGGAGCTCTCTTCCAACAACTCAACTACAACTTGATATGCAAGCGTTTAACATTTTTAACGGCATAACAATCATTCAAGCTCACAAAGAGTTCATTGAATATTTTTATTTTGGTGCTAAATCACATGAAACACATATGAATAATTTTTACATAAACAACCTAGATCTTTTACATAATTTTATATTATTTTTTAAAGATCAAGCAAATGAACTAATCAGCTTATCTAAAAACATAAAACATCGCTTAATTCTCCCTGAGGTTCTTAAACAAGAAAGCACTGAAACTATCAGTTATTATGAATCCATCAAAAATATAAAACATGATCAAGTTTTTGAAATCAATAAAATCACATACGATCACTTCGGTTCTTATCTAACTAAACGTGAAGTTGACTGTGCTTGTGAAATCATACAAGGATTATCAAACACTGAAATTGGAGAAAAATTATTCATCTCAAAACGAACCGTTGATATTCATGTTGTCAATTTGAAAAGCAAATTAAATTGTGATAAAAAATCTCAATTAATCAAAAAATTGTTTGAATTGAAAATTCATTATCTCATTTAAATATCACACACAGTATTTTAATGTAACCTCATCTGAAGGTTTAAACTCAGGATTTGACTTTTTCAATTTCAAAAACTCATCTACTTTAAACAGATTCTTAAAATGATTTAAAATTTCTGGTATTTTCAGTTCATCTTCTAAGAATCCTCCTAGATCCAAAAAAACTTGTCCTTGATAAAATATCGCTTTTTTAGGATCTAATCCTCTTATAAACTCTTGCTCTGAATAAATTGTATTTTCTCCAGTAGTATCAAAAGTTTTTAAGTAAAACTTTTTACTAGGATCTCTTACATAAAAATTTGCATTATCAAACAAACGCATATAATCAGGATTACAGTCTCTGCATTCGTTAGTTCCTATTTTAATTGTCAAGCTTTTACCATATCCTGAGCCCATCATAGCAATCTCAATATTTGCTGAATGATGATTAACTGTATATCCATTAATCGCTCTAGAAATTGAACCAGCAAATCGTTTCGGATCAACCTCAAAAGTTCCATAAACAGATTTAAATTGAATATTTAACTCACCTGGTATTTTACTTACCGGTATAGCCAGAAAATATGCTGGAATTGGCATATAGGTACATTTACCCCCACCTAATGCATTTTCATACCGAATATGACCTGTTTCATTTTCAAAAACAGGACTGAATAAGCTAATTTGAAGTAAAGGCCAGCCTGTTTCATAATTTCTAATAACTTTGGGAATTTGTTCAGATGCACTATGATTCTGATTATAAAGTCTTAATATCTCTTCTTGTTGAACTTCGTCAAATACTGTAAGCATAAAGCCTCCTTATTTACACTCACATACAATAATAAAAGTTTCTTATTATTAATTAAGTATAAAATACTTATATTTTAATTATGAAACTAAAAATTTTAGTTCCCTGTTTACCAAACCAAATCAACATTAAAATTTTTAAATGCACGATCGGATGAAAAGGGTTTACTCGCTTTTGCAATCAGGACTTCTTCTCCAGCTACAGCTACGTCCATCAGCTTAGAAAAATTGGTTTTTACTTCATGAACATTGACTAAACGCATCTTAAGCTCCTATAAATCACTTAGTTATATGACTGAATTTATTTTGTCAAGTTTATTATGAGGCTATTGCCAGCTGAAAAAATAACAACTAAAAACTAAAATTTTTTATCAATATAAGAGATTTTATTTCATTTTTATTGGTTTAAATCACTGTTTTCATATTTTTGCTACTTCTTTATACTT
>JBFWPS010000139.1:0-5577 GCA_050249855.1 Gammaproteobacteria bacterium | reverse complement strand
TATGACTCGAAGAAACTAAATCATTTAAACTAACCATCTCTATTTGATGCATCCTTCGCTCCTTCATAAAATTTTTTCCATTTTAACTGATTTCAATTAGATAGTCTTTGGTTTTCAACACTCCCTTATTATATTTGAAATTACAGAATATTAGCATAAAGCTCAATGAAAATGGATTGGTTGCACTAGCATTGTTAGTTGCAGAAAGTGATGTCGCACAAAAAGATATGGTGATACGTTTAATTGCGAATTTATTAGTGGATTAATGTTTGTTTGATATACAACTAGTTTTGATGAAAGCGTAGCAACCCAATATAAATTCCTTGAATTTTTACATATTCAGCAGGAACACGCTGTGTTTTGAAATCAGGATTAGATGGGATGAGTGTGATAGTTCCATCATTATTTGATTGTAAGCGTTTCAGGGTTGCGTCGTTATTATTGACCAATACAACGGCAATTTCGTGTTTATGAGCATTAAGACGCTTTTCACAGATGACATAATCTCCATCACAAATGTTATCGCCCATCATAGAATCACCTTTGACTTGCAACAAAAATCGGTTAGTTCCAAGTAACTTATCAGCAATATTCAGTGTTTTATGTTGAGCAATAGCTTCAATAGGTCGACCTGCTGCAATTTGGCCAAGAATAGGTATTTCTAAGGGATTAGCCGAAGAAACGCTTTGTAGGCGGATGTTCCTACGTCGATTGGGTGTTAATTCTAGTAAACCTTTGTTCGCTAATGCGGTAACATAACGATGCACAACACCACGTGAGTGAATACCGATACCCTCGGCAATTTCACGCTCAGTGGGAGCAATATTGTTACGGAACACATATTGCTCAATGAATTGATAGGTTTCTTGTTCTTTTGCAGTAAGGTGCTGATTGTCAAATGTTTCCATAATGGCACTCCATTAGCTGAATAGGAACATTATAGAGGTCAAACAGAGAGCGGTCAAGGATAAAATGAAGAATAGAGAAAAAGTTTTAGTGACGGGTGCAACAGGTTTTGTGGGAAGATCCTTATGCCAAGCTTTGATCAAAGAAGGGTATGCTGTGCGAGCATGCATTCGAAGTTATACACAGTCAAAGCAACTTCGTGAAAATGTTAGTGATCCTAGTTTGTTGAGTTTTTATATTTGTCCAGCACTTGAAACATTTAATGCTTGGCATTTGCTGTTGAAAGATATGGATTATATTATTCATTTAGCTGCTCGAGTGCATGTCATAAACGATAACAGTACCGAGCCTCTTAAAGCATTTCGTGCCGTGAATGTAGATGTAACTAAACGATTAGTAGAAGCAGCTGCTCTAACAAATATAAAACGGTTTATATTTATGAGTAGTATTAAAATACATGGAGAAATAAACGCCGTACCTTTTGTTGAAACAAGCTCTGCAAATCCAGAAGATCCCTATGCAATTAGCAAATGGGAAGCTGAAAAAGTAATACAAGAAGTTGGCAAACGTACAGGTTTAGATTTTGTTATAATAAGACCACCATTAGTTTATGGTAAACAAGCACGAGCGAATTTTCAGCAATTAATACATTGGATTAAAAAAGGTTATCCATTGCCATTAGGAAATATTCAGAATCAAAGAAGTTTCATATACATTGATAATTTAATCTATGGAATTATTAATGTGCTTAAAGCTCCGGTGGCAAAACAACAAACCTA
The DNA here is from genome assembly GCA_050249855.1 of Gammaproteobacteria bacterium. GTDB lineage: Bacteria > Pseudomonadota > Gammaproteobacteria > JBGSLN01 > JBGSLN01 > JBFWPS01. The sequence continues at coordinate 3,892 of JBFWPS010000139.1, read as the reverse complement.
TTTAATTGATGATGGTAAAGCAGTTAGTACGACGGAATTGATTGAGTCCATTTCTAAAGCATTAGGAAAATCCGTAAAATTATTTTCTTTGCCCAAGCCATTGATATTTTTCTTAGGTAAAATATTAGGACAAAAGTCGAAACTGGAAAAATTAATGGGTTCCTTGGTTATAAATAGTAATAAGCTCCAAAACGATTTAAATTGGAAACCGCCTTATAATTTAGTTGATGCATTAACTAAAGAATTTAGTGAGGAAGTTATATGATAAATATCATTTTATATTTATTATTGTTTGTTTTCTCAATTTTTTTAACTTATTTTGTTCAGCAATTTACTTTAAAAAAAGCGATTTTAGATATTCCATCTGAGCGAAGCTTGCATAGTATACCTATACCACGAGGTGGTGGTGTCACAATCGTGGTTTCATTTTTGATAGGGTTATTGCTAATGTATTATACTGGGATATTACATAAAAATTATGTAATGCCTTTGTTAGTTGGCGGATTTTTTGTTGCTGCAATTGGTTTCATCGATGATATTTTCACTTTAACAGCAAAATATCGATTTTATGTTCAAATGACCTTTGCAATTTTTGCTGTTGTTGCAATAGGGGGATACTCATCCATAGATTTGGGAGCAGTGAAAATTCATGTGGGATTATTAGGTTCCATTTTTGCTGTTTTACTAATTATATGGCTTACAAACCTTTACAATTTTATGGACGGTAGTGATGGTATTGCTGCTATTCAAACTATCTTTGTTAGTTTCACAGTTGCATTATTTTTAATTATGAAACAGGCACATGGTTTTGCATTTATGCAACTGCTTTTAGGGGTATCAACACTTGGATTTTTAGTGTGGAATTGGCCGCCAGCTAAAATATTTCTTGGTGATGTTGGTAGTGGGTTTTTAGGATATATTTTTGCATTATCTGCTATTATTACAGCTAAATTGAATATTATTCCTTTGTTTACATGGCTTATTTTATTAGGGTATTTTATTTTTGATGCAACATTCACTTTAGTTTATAGACTTATACAGCGTAAAAAAGTTTATCAAGCACACCGAGAACATTTATATCAACGTTTAATTAGTAATGGATATACGCATAAGCAAGTCTTGGGAGTAGTATGTCTTGTTAATCTGTTTGTTTTACTCCCATCTGCTTATATAAGTGTAATTTATCCTAAATTATCTGGCTTAATATGGTTGTTACTTACAATCATAGCCCTAATTAGTTGGTCCATATTGGTTAAAGGTCGTTATAAAATGACTTGAGGGTTCATTTATGTCTGGAAAAAAAGTTAGTTTATTAAACATTACTAAATTAGAACAAGAATTATTATCATCAATTCCTGGAACAATCTATTGTAAAAATGCGGATGGTGTTTATATCGCTTGTAATGATGCTTTAGTACAGACAGCAGATGGAAAAATTTTAAGTGATGTAGTTGGTAAAACAGATCGTGATCTTTGGCCAGAATTAGCTGATGTATTGCGTCAAAATGATTTAAAAGTTATGCGTATGGGAATGACTATGTCATTTGAGGAACCAATAGTCTTACCTAAAGGTGACCGTTTATATTTTATCTCATTAAAATCACCGCTTAAAGATGAAGATGGTAATATTGTAGGTGTTATAGGAAATTCGTTGAATATTACAGAATTAAAAGATGCTTTGATCACAACAAAATTTACAGCAGAGGAAGCTAAAGCTAAAGCAGAGGCCGCAAGTAAAGCAAAATCAGAATTTATTTCTGTAGTGAGTCATGAGTTAAGAACACCGTTAACCGGATTAGTTGGATTGGCTGAATTGTTAGGTAGACAATCATTGACTCCCAAACAGCATAATTACGTTAAACAAATACAACAGGCGGGAAAGCATTTAACACATTTAATTAATGAAATTTTAGATTTCTCTAAAATAGAAGCAGGAAAATTTGAATTATCTCCTGCACCAGTTGATTTAAAAGCATTAGTAGAAGAAGTAGTGACGCTTCTTACACATCAAGCTAAAACCCGAGGTTTGGAACTTTTATCCTATTACGATAATCAAACACCACATTGTGTTATAGCGGATGCTCGGGCTATACGACAAATTTTATTAAACTTAATTGGGAATGCAATTAAATTCACACCGCATGGTTATATTTCCGTTAGTGTTACTAGTAACCTTGATCAAAACGATTCAACTCCTGAAATAACATTATCAGTACAAGATTCTGGAATTGGAATTGCGAGTGATAAACAACAATTGATTTTCGAGTATTTTCAACAAGTTGAATCTTCACAGTCAAGACAATATGGAGGGACTGGATTAGGATTGGCAGTAACAAAACGTATTGTAGAAATGATGGATGGAAAAATAACAGTACAAAGTGAACCAGGGAAAGGTTCAACTTTTTCTTGTACATTTAAATTTCCGTTGCAAGATGTTTCACTTATTAAATCACCATGGAGTGATTATCAATTATCTGTACGCATACTGATTGTAAATGATTCTTTAAGAGGAGAAGTTTTAAGAAGACAGTTGAATCCTTCGAATACTGAAGTAGTGATTAAAGGTGAAGATGTTATCAATACATTAATTGCAGGAGAGCAATTAAGAGAGCCATACCATATTGTCATCGTTGATGATCAAGTAAAAGATGTTTTAGTATTTTCTTTAGCAAAAAAAATATTAACTATATGTAAACAACCACCTATGCTTGTTCTACTGATGGAAAATGATTCTTTGCTAACTCGTATTAAAGCATTTAATGCTGGTTATGTTGAATGTATTGTTAAACCTATCCAATCAACAGAGTTACAAGTTTCCTTAACTGCTTCCTGGGAGAAATGGAATCAGCGTTCGGAAAAGCTTAAACAAAAATTTACTGGTAGCAAAAAACCTTATGTGCTTTTAGTAGAAGATCACCCAATTGTACAAATGGTTCATAGAGAATATCTGAAAGAATTAGGTTGCGTGGTTGATAGTGCTTCTAATGGTGAGCAAGCATTGGAATTAATTCGGAATAATCAGTATGAACTTATTTTCTTGGATATTGGATTGCCTGATATGCTAGGTACACAGTTAATTCAAAGACATAGAAGTAATGAAATAGAAGCTCTTCATTTACCTATAGTTGCACTGACAGGATATCAGGGAGAGGAAGATAGACAAACTATTTTATCTTCCGGAGCAGATCATGTTCTATTAAAGCCTGTTTCTATTGATCAGTTACGTGAAATTTTAGTGCAATATTGCCCTGAATATATAGCTTCAGATGGTATGGTGTAGCATGAAAAGTAAGCAATTACCATCTAATATGGTTAGATTGATTCGACTTTTAGCGGATACGAAATTCCATACAGGAAATGAATTAGGTGAACATCTTAATGTTTCACGTACTGCGATATGGAAGCAAATAAAACAGTTGGAAAATTTAGGGGTAAAAATTGATAAATCACAGGTTAATGGTTATAAATTTTCAAAACCAATGGTATTAATTGAAAAAAAGCAAATTTCTACTTTTTTAAATTCCAAAGAGATGCAGAAAGCTTGTCATTTTAAAATTTTATCTACGGTTACATCTACGAATGATTATTTAAAGTCAAGAAAAAATACAAATGAGTTCGATTTTTGTATTGCTGAGCAGCAAACAGAAGGTCGAGGCCGATTTAACAGAGCTTGGTTTTCTCCATTTGCTGAAAATATATATCTGTCTTGTTCATGGCAATTGCATTGTGATGTCAGTGAATTGTCTGGAATAAGTTTAATCATTGGAATGATTGTCATAGATACATTACATGCTTATGGTTTAGACGTTCCTTTTAAAGTAAAGTGGCCTAATGATGTTTATTATAATAAACAGAAAGTTGCTGGTAGTTTGTGAGAAGTTATTGCAGAGGC
>JBFWPS010000138.1:0-5578 GCA_050249855.1 Gammaproteobacteria bacterium | reverse complement strand
ACTCATCTGCATTGCACGTTTTGCCCACCCTACAAATATTTTACGTCATCTCGTAGGGTGGGCAAAGCGCGTATGCACGAAGTATAATTTTACAAATGATCCATAAAGCGCGTGCCCACCAACCGGCAAATGCTCGTTATTCCAAATTTAAATTCGAAACAATCTTAGATATAGTATCGCTTCCCCAATCTATTTTATAAAGACCACGCTCGACATCTCTATGAAACGTGCTATAAGGCCAATCGCTAGGTTTCGTCACAAACCCATGTTTGACAGGATTATAATAAATATAATCCAGATGTGTTTCTAAATCATCTTCATCCCTAATGAGATGTTCCCAATATCTTTTTTGCCATATGTTTTTTTCACGTCTTTTATTTATTTTTTCGCTATGTACACCCAAGCTAAAATAGCGTTTAATTAAATTCCAACGTTGAGGATAATCATAGTCGTCTTCAGGAAGTTGCCATATACAATGCAAATGATCAGGTAGGATAACTAATCCATCGATTGTAAAAGGTAATTTTTTTAAGACGTATTTGAAAGCATCATAAATGCGTTTTATCGATTGAGTAGAAGTGAGTAATGGTTGTCGATTATATGTAACTAGGGTAAAAAAATATTTTGCTCCTGGAATAAAAACGCGTCGATAATTGCTCATAATCTAAAACATCCTTGTTTATAATTAATGAATAAGCATTTTATGATAAAAAATTGTTTATTTCAAATGATATGCTGCCATGGTGGGCACACGCGCACTTCACGTTAAATTTAAATTTAAACTCATCTGCATTGCACGTTTTGCCCACCCTACAAATTTTTTACGTCATCTCGTAGGGTGGGCAAAGCGCGTATGCACGAAGTATAATTTTACAAATGATCCATAAAGCGCGTGCCCACCATGCAGCGTTTCATCTTTCAATGCACCATGGTGGGCACACGTGCACTTCACGTTAAATTTAAATTTAAACTCATCTGCATTGCACGTTTTGCCCACCCTACAAATTTTTTACGTCATCTCGTAGGGTGGGCAAAGCGCGTATGCACGCAGTATAATTTTACAAATGATCCATAAAGCGCGTGCCCACCAAACAGCGTTTCATCTTTCAATGCGCTATGGTGGGCACACGTGCACCAACGTAATCATAAAATTGAAACGCATCTGCATTGCACGTTTTGCCCACCCTACAAATTTTTTACGTCATCTCGTAGGGTGGGCAAAGCGCGTATTCACGCAGTATAATTTTACAAATGATCCATAAAGCGCGTGCCCACCATGCAGCGTTTCATCTTTCAATGCACCATGGTGGGCACACGTGCACTTCATGTTAAATTTAAATTTAAACTGATCTGCATTGCACGTTTTGCCCACCCTACATATGCAACTTTTCTGCAGCGAACAAAGTATTTTGCATTAAGGTGGCGACGGTCATGGGGCCTACGCCGCCGGGGACGGGGGTTAACCAACTTGCGCGTTTTTTTGCGATGTTTGCATCCAAATCGCCGCATAAACTATTATCATCACAACGATGAATACCAACATCAATTACTATAGCTCCTGGTTTGATCCATTCGCTGTTTACTATATTTCTTCGTCCTACTGCAACTACTAAGATATCGGCATTTGAAACATGTACTTCTAAATCATTTGTAAAACGATGACAAGTGGTCACTGTCGCACCTGCAAGCAATAATTCTAATGACATGGGTCTTCCAACAATATTAGAAGCACCCGCAACAACAGCGTGTTTACCTTTCACATCTAATGAATAATACTCTAATAAATTAATCACACCGTAAGGCGTACAAGGACGCAGTAACGGTCTTCGCTGTGCTAAACGCCCTAAATTATAGGGATGGAAACCATCTACATCTTTATCGGGTCTTATTGCTTCTAAAATTCTTTCTGAATCGATATGCTCAGGTAATGGCAATTGAACTAATATTCCATCAATTTTTTTATCTTGATTTAAAGTTTCAATTAACGCTAATAAATGTTCTTCGGTAGTGTGCTTGGGTAAATCATGATACGCTGAATGAATCCCTACTTTTTCACAGGCTTCTCGTTTTTTACGAACATAAACTAATGATGCAGGATCTTCGCCTACTATAATAACTGCCAAACCAGGAACACGAAGCCCTTCAGCTTTTCGTTTTTCAATTTTAGCTGCGATTTCATTTTTAATTTCATTCGAAACCAAAACGCCATCAATTAAATTCGCTGTCATTACAACAATCTCTTTAAGATGCTATTTACTTGTTCTGGATTTGCTTTGCCTTGTGTTACTTTCATAACTTGCCCGACAAAATAAGCAAATAACTTATCTTTACCACTTCGATATTCTGCTAATTGACTGGGGTTAGCTGCAACCACATCGGAAATGATTTTTTCTAATGCCGCCGTATCTGTCATCTGCTTTAAACCTTTTGATTCGATGATAAAATCAGCTTCGCCTTCTCCTTTCCACATCGCTTCAAAAACTTCTTTCGCTATTTTCCCTGAAATGGTGTTATCAGTAATACGGTTTAATAAACCTGCTAATTGTTTAGCTGAAACAGGACTTTTGGTAATATCACTTCCTGCCTTATTGAGTGCGCCGGCTAAATCTCCCATCACCCAACTTGCTGCTAATTTCGCTGGTGATTTCGTATTTGCAACAACTTGTTCAAAATACTCTGCTAATTCCCGTGTTGCCGTTAATACTGTTGCATCATAATTTGATAATTCAAACTCTTTCATAAAACGCTGGCATTTTTCTTGCGGTAACTCGGGCATCGTTTTAGCAACTGCTTGAATCATTGCTTCTGTAACTTTTACTGGAAGCAAATCTGGATCTGGAAAATAACGATAATCATTAGCGGCTTCTTTAGTACGCATAGCGCGTGTTTCATTTTTATCAGCATCATTTAAGCGCGTTTCTTGTATAATCGTACCGCCTTCTTCTAAAACCTTACTTTGCCTTTCTGCTTCGTAGATAATCGCTCTTTCAACAAAGCGAAATGAATTAACATTTTTAATTTCAGTTCTAGTACCAAAATTGGGATCACCTTTACGTCTTACTGAAACGTTCGCATCACAACGAAATGAACCTTCTTGCATGTTACCATCACAAATTTCCAAATAGCGAACTAAGGCATGCAATGCCTTTAAATAACTAACAGCTTCTTTTGCTGAACGTAATTCCGGCTCAGAAACAATTTCTAATAACCCCGTTCCTGCACGATTTAAATCAATACCTGTCATGCCATGAAAATCTTCGTGTAAAGATTTTCCCGCATCTTCTTCAAGATGTGCACGAGTTAAGTGAATTCGTTTTACAGTATCATCTTCAAGCGTAATATCTAAATAACCATTCTTTACAATCGGTAAATCATACTGACTAATTTGATAACCTTTAGGTAAATCTGGATAAAAATAATTTTTTCGAGCAAAAACAGAATCTGAAGCAATATCCGCTTTTACACCTAAACCGAATTTAATCGCCATATTCACAGCTTCTTTGTTTAATACTGGTAATACCCCTGGTAAACCTAGATCAACTTCACAAGCTTGTGTATTTGGCATAGCCCCATATTGTGTTGAGGCACCAGAAAATATTTTTGCTTTTGTTTGCAATTGTGCATGCACTTCTAAACCAATAACTGTTTCCCATTCCATCTTTAACCTCACCGATATTGTTTAGGCAATTGTTTATGCCAATCTGTCACTTGTTGATATTGATGAGCAATATTCAATAATTGCGCTTCTTTAAAATAATTTCCTATGATTTGTAAACCCACTGGTAAATCATTTACAAAGCCTGCCGCAATAGACATTCCAGGTAAGCCAGCTAAATTTACACCAATCGTATATATATCAGATAAATACATAGACATAGGGTCATTCATTCTTTCTCCAAACTTAAATGCCGTGCTTGGTGAAGTAGGCCCCATAATCACATCCACTTCTTTCAAAGCGTTTTGAAAATCATTACTAATTATTTGTCGTACTTTTTGTGCTTTGATGTAATAAGCATCATAAAACCCTGCTGATAATACATAGGTTCCAATCATTACACGTCGTTTAACTTCAGGACCAAAACTTTCGCCACGAGAACGTGTGTATAGATCGTCTAGATTTTCTGGATTTTCACAACGATAACCATATCGTACACCATCATATCTTGCTAAATTAGAAGAACACTCTGCTGGCGCAATAATATAATAAACTGGCAGAGATAATTTGTTATTAGCAAGATGAATTTTTTTTATCGTAGCACCCATTTTTTCAAATTCTTTAATGGCATCTTGTATCACACTTGCAATTTTGGGATCTAATTCTTCAGAAAAAAACTCATCTGGAATACCAATGCGTAAACCTTTAATAGAATCATTTAATGTTTTAGTATAATCAGGCACTGGTTCATCAACACTGGTTGAATCATTGGGATCATAACCAGACATCACGTTCATCACCATCGCACAATCTTCTGCTGTACGTGTGATAACACCTCCTTGATCTAAGCTTGAAGCATAAGCAATCATGCCATAACGAGAAACACGACCATAGGTGGGTTTTAAACCTGTCATTCCCACTAATGCAGCTGGTTGTCTAATTGAACCGCCTGTATCTGTTGCGGTTGCAAACGGCGCTAAACCTGCCGCTACAGCAGCTGATGAACCACCAGAAGAACCACCAGGCACGTATTCTAGATCCCAAGGATTTTTAACCGGTCCATAATAGCTTGCCTCATTCGATGAACCCATAGCAAATTCATCCATGTTCGTTTTACCGAGTAAAACGCAGCCTGCATCATTAAATTTAATAACCGTGGTTGCATCATAAGGTGCAATAAAATTATCTAACATTTTAGAACCACACGTTGTGCGAACACCTTTGGTACAAAAGATATCTTTTTGGGCGATAGGAATACCAGTAACAGGATTTGCTATTCCTTTTGCAATCATTTCATCAGCTTTATCCGCTTGTTGTCGTGCTAAGTCATGTGTAACGGTTACAAAAGCATTTAGTTCGCCATCATGCTCATCAATTCGCTTAAGATAATGTTCTGTTAGTTCTTTAGAAGAAATGGTTTTACTGGCTAATAATTTTGATAATTCGGCAATCGTTTTATTGTGCATAACTTCCCTCACTCAATCACTTTAGGAACTAGGTAAAGACCTACCTCTACACTAGGTGCATTCGATTGAAATAATTCATGTTGATCGGTTTTAGTCACCTCATCAGAGCGCAAAGGTTGATTTAAATTTAAGGGATGCGCCATGGGCATTACATCGGTTTTAATTTGATCAAGCTGTGCAAAAGAATCCAGAATGTTGATCAAAAATTGATTATATTGTGGAATTTCTTGATCAGATAATCTTAAACGAGCCAGATGGGCGATATATCGTGTCTCTTGTTCAGTAACTGCCATAATAATAACCTTGATATTTATCGAAAGGGCTAATAACTTATCATGGATGGGCTTGTGGAAGCAACCTTCCCCCTCACCCCGCCCTCTCCCGGGAGTAAAACGATTGTAGGGTGGATTAGGGCCGTAAGGCCCGTAATCCACCAAAACGTTATGGTGGATTACGG
>JBFWPS010000137.1:0-5599 GCA_050249855.1 Gammaproteobacteria bacterium | reverse complement strand
TGTTCAGATACCTATATAAAACAATATAAACATCCTTTGGTTATTTATAGTCCACGTTCAGTGATGGTTTCATCTATTAATTTTTTATTACCCTTTGCTGTGTTAATTTTATGGCAGCTTATTATTCATTTTAATTTAATTCATTTTTCTGTATTTGCTGTTTTATTAGCTTTGCCAGTGTTTTTCTTCATTGCGTGGCCCTTGGCAACAATTACTAGTTTCATTACCACAAAATTTCGTGATTTTATGCAAATTATAACAGTCGTTTTTCAAGTTTTATGGTATGCCTCACCGGTTTTTTTAAGACCCGAAATGTTTATTAATGCACATCGAGGTTATTTATTAGAATATAATCCTATTTATCATGTGATGAATTTAGTTCGTATACCTTTAATGGAAGGGACTATGCCGCACTTAGTTGATTATATATCTGCGCTTTCATTAGGATTGGTTTTATGGCTAATTGCAATTAGGATGATTGTGAAACAAGAACGAAAAATTATTTTTTATCTGTGAGACATTATGACCGATAAATTTATTAAACTTAATAAAGTTAATTTACATTATTCATCTTTAGGTTTTCGTGAAACCTCACTTAAAAAATATTTATTTGAGCGAATCAAAGGAAAAGCTAAAAAAGAAATAAACGATATACATGCTTTAAAGGATATTTCACTTCAAATAAATAGAGGTGATAGGGTAGCACTAATTGGTCATAATGGTGCGGGCAAAAGTACATTACTTAAAACAATTGCGGGCTTATATCCCATCTCATCTGGACAGGTTTCAGTACAGGGTAATATACGTTCATTATTCGATTTAAACTTAGGTTTTGAACAAGAAGCCACAGGGCGAGAAAATATTCTATATAGAGGTTTACTATTAGGTCAAAAACCAAAACAAATTCGTGCATTAATCAATGAAATTGTTGAATTTGCAGAACTGGGTGAATTTATTGATTACCCTGTAAAAACTTATTCAGCGGGTATGTTAGTTCGTTTAGCTTTTGCAATTTCTACCGCTATTGCGGGTGATATTTTATTATTAGATGAAGTGATTGCAGCTGGTGATGCACATTTTATGCAAAAAGCAAAAAAGCGTATTGTGAATTTAATAACTAATGCTGAAATTTTAGTGCTTGCCTCGCATGATTTTGCAACGATTAATGATATTTGTCAGCGTGCTATTGTTTTGCATGCTGGTAAAATAGCATTTTCAGGTGCTCCTGAAGATGCGATTGCACATTATAAAAAACTAACGCATGTGGATTAGGAGAAAACAATGGCTCAAACAGTCGTAGTGCTTGGTATACAATGGGGTGATGAAGGCAAAGGAAAAGCTGTTGATTTACTCACTGAAAATATTGCTGCTGTGGTTCGCTATCAAGGTGGACACAATGCAGGACACACATTGGTTGTTGCCGGTGAAAAAACAATTTTACATTTAATACCCTCTGGTATTTTGCGTCCAAAAGTTCAATGTTATATTGGTAATGGCGTTGTATTATCTTTACCGGCACTTTTAAAAGAAATTGGAACATTGAAAGAAAAAGGTATTCCATTAGATAATCGTTTGCATATTAGTCCCGCTTGCACGCTATTGTTGTCGTATCATCAAGCGATTGATCTGGCACGTGAAAAAGCACGTGGACAGAGTGCTATTGGTACCACGGGGCGTGGTATAGGACCTGCTTATGAAGACAAGGTAGCACGCAGAGCATTACGTTTAGGTGATATTACGAATGAAAAAATGTTTTCTAAACAATTAGAAGATGTAATTAGTTATCATAATTTTATGTTGGAACATTATTACAAAGCCGAAACAGTTTCATTCCAGCAAGTTTTAGATGAAACACTCTTACAAGCAGAACAAATTAAAAATTTAATTGCCGATGTACCAACTTTATTACATCAACATTATCTTCAAGGTGAAAAAATATTATTTGAAGGAGCTCAAGGAACGATGTTGGATATAGACAATGGTACTTATCCTTTCGTTACTTCTTCTAATACAACGGTTGGTTGTGCTTCTACTGGAAGTGGCTTTGGTGCATTACAATTAGATTATGTGCTTGGTATTGTAAAAGCTTACACAACAAGAGTTGGTTCAGGACCGATGCCAACTGAATTGTTTGATGAAGTTGGTAAAACTTTAGCAACACGAGGAAATGAATTTGGCTCAACAACAGGGCGAGCACGTCGTTGTGGTTGGTTTGATGCAATTGCTGTTAAACGAGCTGTGATGCTTAACAGCGTAACACATTTATGCATGATGAAATTAGATGTGTTAGATGAACTTGACACTATAAGAATTTGTACAGGTTATAATTTTAATGGACAAAATATAACAAATCAACATTTAACAACCGATGAATTATCTCTAGTGAAACCCATTTATGAAGATTGGCCAGGCTGGAAAACTTCTACTAAAGGGATTAATCAATATGATGATTTGCCAGAAAATGCAAAAAATTATTTAAAGCGTTTAGTTGAATTGGTGGGTGTGGAAATTACTATGATTTCTACAGGACCTGATCGAGATGAAACAATATTGATTGAACATCCTTTTGCATCTTAATTGGTGCCGAGAAGAGGACTCGAACCTCCACAGGGTTGCCCCCACAAGTACCTGAAACTTGCGTGTCTACCAGTTCCACCATCTCGGCTATGTGGTGAAAGTTATAGCAACTTCTTAGTTTGGTCAAGCGGTTGTCGATATAGAAACCGGCTCGTCACTGCAAGGCCCACATTAGACTCTTTCTTAAAGTCTAGGTATACTGTCATGATTATCCTTTGATAAAATAGAGTACATAAAGTGAGTAAACGTAAAAAGAAAATCAAAGATCCATTTGCCGCGCGAGAAGCGAGCAACTATGAAAATCCTATTCCTAGTCGTGAATATATTTTAGAGTATTTGCGCAAACGTGGTGTTCCTGCAAAACTTCCAGAAGTTATCAGTGATTTAGCTTTAGAAGAATCCGAACAAAAAGAAGCAATTCGTAGACGTCTACGCGCGATGGAACGCGATGGTCAAATCGTCTTTAATCGACGAGGTGGATATGGTCTAGTAACTAAAATGAATTTAGTTCCTGGTCGTGTGATTGGCCATCGAGATGGTTATGGCTTTATGGTGCCTGATGATGCATCAAAAGATCTCTATTTATCGGCTCATGCAATGCGATTGCTTTTTGATGGCGATCGTATTCTTGCACGTGTTAAAGGAATTGATCGGCGTGGCAGAAGGGAAGCTGAAGTCGCTGAAATTTTAGAGCGTAGAACAGAAAATTTAGTGGGTCGCTTTTATATTGAAAATGGCGTAGGTTTTGTTGTTCCTGAAAACGGTCGTATTACGCAAGATATTGTTATTCCACCAGGCCAAGAAGGTAAAGCTAAGAACGGTCAGTATGTATTAGTTCATATTATTACTTATCCTACCGCACGCAATCAGGCAATGGGTAAAGTGCTTGAAGTATTGGGTGAACATATGGCGCCAGGTATGGAAACTGATGTGGCGATTCGTTCCTGGGCATTACGTTCAGAGTGGCCGGATGATGTAAAAACAGAAACTCAATGCTTAACAGAAGTTGTTGCAGAACCTGACAAGCGTAAAAGAGTTGATTTACGTACTAAACCATTTGTAACGATTGATGGTGAAGATGCAAAAGATTTTGATGATGCAGTGTACTGTGAAAAACGATCACGCGGTGGTTGGCTTTTATATGTCGCTATTGCAGATGTGAGTCATTATGTAAAACCCAATACTGCCTTAGATTTAGAAGCAAAAGAACGTGGCAATTCGGTTTATTTTCCTAGTCGTGTGATTCCTATGTTGCCGGAAGTTCTTTCAAATGGCTTATGTTCATTAAAGCCTAATTGTGATCGCCTAAGTTTAGTTTGTGAAATGACTATCAGTGCAAAAGGAAAAATGACCGGTTATGAGTTTTATGAAGCAGTCATTCATTCACATGCTAGAATGACTTACAAGAATGTGGCTGCAATTTTAGTTGAACACCATAAAGCCAGACGTAAACAATATGCAAAATTATTACCTTATTTAGAGAATCTTTATGCACTTTATAAAATCTTACATGAAAAACGTGCAGCAAGAGGCGCTTTAGATTTTGATTCAATTGAAACGAAAGTTGTATTTGGTGCCAATAGAAAAATCAAAGAAATTGTTCCAGTCATAAGAAATGATGCACACCGATTAATTGAAGAATGTATGCTCATGGCCAATGTTGCAGCAGCCAACTTTCTTGAAAAAAATGAAATTCATAGTTTATATCGTATTCACGAAGGTCCTTCGCCGGATAAATTAGCCGATGTAAGAAAATTTTTAGCTGAAGTAGGTTTAAGCTTACGTGGAGGAGATAATCCGAGTCCAAAAGACTATGCAAGATTATTGGAAGATACAGAAGGGCGTCCCGATCAGTATCTGATTCAGACTGTATTATTACGATCTTTGAGTCAAGCTATTTACACACCTGAAAATAAAGGTCATTTTGGTTTATCCTATACAGCTTATACGCATTTTACTTCTCCAATCCGTCGTTATCCAGATTTAATTGTACATCGAGCGATTAAACATGTGTTGCAACGTAAATCAAAAAAGAAATTCTATGATTTAAATACATTATCTAAATTAGGTGAGCATTGTTCTATTACCGAAAGAAGAGCCGATGAAGCTTCTCGCGATGTTTTATCTTGGTTGAAATGCGAATATATGAAAGATCGTGTGGGTGAAGAATATGATGGTATTATCACCGGTGTTACTAGTTTTGGTTTATTTGTAGAATTAAAAGATATTTATGTAGAAGGTTTGCTTCATGTGACTTCTTTAAATAATGATTATTATATTTATGATTCCACAAAGCACCGTCTACGTGGTGAAAGAACGGGTAAAAATTATCGTTTAGCTGATCCTATCAAAGTTCGTATCAATCGTGTTGATTTAGATGAACGTCAAATTGATTTTGATTTAGTTGAAGAAAAGAAAACTAAAAAGAAGCGTTGAGATAGATTAAATACCCCCTTTGAAAAAAGGGGTGGTTTTGCATCTTTTGCAAAACCAGGGGATTTAACAACTTTCAAAAATCCCCCCGCTTGGTAAAAAGCACGAAGCGGCCCCCTTTTACAAAGGGGGCTTATCTAAGCACACCTTTTAAAAGAGAGCCAAATCTTCGGCGGAACAAACACTTGCCCACCTTTAAGTTTATTCACCTTGATAACATTTTGTTATATGACATTTATCTGGGAACAACACCATATTTGATGTCGTACACATTTGTAATGCCATCATTTTAGCTTTATCAAGATGATATGAATAATAGCCCCAATAATGCATTTGAGAGCAGCTGGTAGACACACAATACCATTTCATACCTGATGCTTGAGAAGGTGCACTAAATCCTAATAATGCTAAAGACATGAGTGCAACTGGAATTAATTTTTTCATTGTTATCTCCTTAAAAATTTTACATATAAAAAATAATTGGTGGATTATTCATCCACCATTTCATTTACCAATGGTTTTGAAAAACACAACCTTGAACATAGCAACTACTATGATGTTTCATGTCCTCAGAAGCTTGGCATTTTTG
>JBFWPS010000136.1:0-5616 GCA_050249855.1 Gammaproteobacteria bacterium | reverse complement strand
TGATAATACAGTTAAGGTGTAAAGCCAGTTTCACTTACTTTAGATGCTCCAGAAGAAGATGCATGATCACTGCTGGAAGATGAAACTTATTCCATGTTGGCTCACTAATTCGCTGAGTGGATAATCAGGTTCTCTAGTCAATGACAATGCTAGTGCTCTGTGTAACTCTGCTTGTTCCTCACTTTCTATACTGTGATATTCTTGGGCAAACATGTGATACAGTTTAGCAAGCTCGTAGTGAAGTTCTGGATCCTGAAAACCAAGTTTAAGAACACTTTCATAAGTTTCAATTGCAAGCATTATTTTACGTTGAAAAGCATATGTTTTTGCTAATAATTTATAATCATCAGAGTTAGCATGCTTATTTTCTATCAAAGATGATAGCATAATATCAGCTGCAGTATTGATAGTATCCTTAAGAAGTTGATTTTTCGACGAATTTGCATAATCGATAATTGTTTTTCCATAAGCATCATAAAGATTGACAGATACCAATTTCTAAGTGTTGAGAACCATAATACTTTGTAAGAGATTCTAAAGCTTCATTTAGTGTTTCCTTGGCTTCAGAAAGAAGTTGTAAATTAAAATAGCATAAACCTAATTGCATTTTTATATTGCCAACCTCATGATCTTGAGGATCGAAAAATCTTTTCGCAATGGTTGTTGTTCATACCAACGGTCGAAATTTTTTCCAAAACCATACACTCTTTTTAGCAACGTCGTAAATGCTTTTAAATAAACATCTTCATAAATATTAATACCAGCATCGTGAGTTTTAACTGTGGGTGGCCCATAAAATGTTTTATTCCATTGCAATGGTATCACATGGTCAGGAGGAGATCTAAATTCATAATTGGCGTAAAGCTCAAACTCAGATACTGCACCCACACGTTTCATACAATGAAATTTATAGTATAAAGTTCTAGAACAAAAAACTAAAACGTGATCAACATCTAATATTCTTCTTTGAAAATCATGGATTTGTTGCTTAGCTCCTTCTTGTGATTCATCAATATAGACCATTAATCTCGTCGCTCTTAAATGCTCCACCAATTTCATGAGAAACTTTTGCGTTTTATCTTCCCCTAAAAATCCTAAAATCGGCCCAGCCATGATTAATTTATTATCAGAAAGAACAACCGTATCATCAACTTAGTTCAAATACTAGGCTTTTATAACTTATAAACTTGGTTTTGAATTATTTTAACATCGATAAGTTCTAGTATGCTCTTCAGTGAAATTTGTGTCTAAACCACTGCTTAATTTAGCGTGCTCAAGTTTTAGCATAGACAAAAAATTGGCTATATCATAAATGAGTTGATTATCAGGATTGATGTCAAAGATTTCTTCTTTGAGGCGATTTAGTTCGCTTTCAAAATCAGTGATAAATTTTAAACGACAAGTAACAGTCACTAGAGAATTCAAAACGGATTCGGTTTGAATTAAGTTTTCATATATTTTATCTAAATTAATTTGAGATATTTCAAGTTTTTTGATAACTAAACTCATTTCAGATATTTTGATTTTATAGTCATTCTCTATCGCGCTGATTTCTAGGCTTAGATCACTCATGCGATTTTGTATGGTTTTTTGTATATCTTTCAGATTATCCAATTTGACTGCTAATGCTTGACAAAATTTATCATTAATCATCCATGCATTGCATAATTCAACATACGCATCATAAGCCGACTTAGAATCTTCCCAAGCCTTTAAGCTTGCTTGGTATGCTTTATATTTATTAAGCCAGTTTTCATCATCTTTAGTACGTTGTTCAACGAATGTTTTTGACTTATCAATAGATTGATAAACTTCGATGCAATGATCAAAACTACTTTTACAGCCCCATAAAGTAAATCCTAAGTCAACGCCTGCGAATACCAATCCAACTGGTGTAGCTGCACTAGCTAATCCTACAACCGCAGTTGGTACAGAGCCTATATTAGTAGCAAAGGACACTAGCGTGTTAAGTATTTTAAACTTACTGGTTGGTTCTACTAGTGGTATAAACGACCTTGGTTCAATAAATGGTTCAGGTTCATTTCCTGGTTCAGATACATTTTTTGGAAAATCTCCTCGCGTGGCTAATGCCTGCGCATAATTATTTTTAGATAATTCAATTTTAATCGTATTTAAATCAAATTCACTTTGTATATTGTTATAACGTTCTGTTAAACGTTGAACATTTATTTCATAAGCACATTGTAACTCACTTAACGATTTATTTTTAGTTTCGGCTTCATCATTTATCGTTTTTTTTCTAATCAGCATATCACTTAATGTACTTTTCAAATCTAACAACACTTTATCAAGTTGATTCATACTATTTATAGTAACATGGCCGAGTAGTTTATTTCTGAAATGGAAAAACGTATCATATATGCTTTTTACTTTTTGCACCTCATCATCCATAAACAAAGTTTGGATTAGTTCACTGACTTTAATAAGATCTAACAGTGACGCTTCAAAAAACTCAAACTCTTCTACGCTAGCAAAAGATGAATAAGTGAATATAGAATCAATCAATTCATTCGGCATGAAGTCATCTACTGTTTGAGGAAACTCAACCATCTCATTCCGTATTATTTTATTGTAATAACCTGCAATATCCTTCATGGCATTATAGAAATTTAAAAATGGACTACGAACATTGGCATCAACAGAAACATTCTTACCTGATATTAAATTTAATTGGATAATAGCATCACACTCCCGAATTTTTTTCGAAAGTCCACTTTCATCTGATTGAAGTGCAAATAGTGATTTTTCGATTTCTCCTGATCGTGGGATCACAGATAGTAGTGTATTTTTGAATACTTCTTGTGTGACCATCTCACACGAGCCAGGTATGTACCCCATAGCGTTAACACAAAAGATAAACAAATTAGATTCTTCGAGCAAATCCAGCATTTCTATTATGGTTTGATCGGTTTCATTACGAGTCAATTCATTTTTTAGTCGTTTAATTTTTGCCAAAAAAATATCTTTATTCTCGAATGGATCATTGACTGGAAAATGTGAGACTATAAAGTAAATTTGAGTTTTAGTTATCTTTAATTTTCTAGGCGAACCGAATTGTTCACAAAAATCAGAAACAAATTCTCGAAATAAGCGGCATTTATTCGAAATAAGGTCGCTATAATTAATGTTTACCATAAACCCAGAAATTTTTTGTGACCATTCTATTGCGTTTTTTAAATTCTTAGCTGCACAAATTTTCTCGGTAATACCTCTGTTTTCTCGAAATCCAGGCGTATCAAGTAAAAATAATCCAGAACTATCTCGCAATGGAAGCGCTTTCAAAAACAGGGTTTCAGAATCATTTTTGTGTCCAATTTCAACTATTGGAGTACCCACAGCTTCTAATACCTTCACTCCATCATAGAAGATTTCTTCTACACCATTGCCAGCAAGTACCGTAATAAGCGTGCTTTTTCCAGAACCAGTATTACCACAAACAATCATCACTATTTTATCGTGAATTTCCATAGCATAAATTGAAGACGTTTCGATCAATTCTTGCAATAAAGTAAAATCAATCACGTTTTTGTTTCTATGCTTTTTTCTGCTTTGATCATAAAACATATTAATGTTTCCTAATGTTCTATCTATTTGCAATCGACACTGAAAAAATAATCATTTTCAGTGTCGATTGATTTTAAAATATCAAATTAACCTGGGGTATTCTGTGCTCGTTCATGATTTTCATTTGAAGCTGACTCATTTCGTTCATGGTATCTACCACGAGAACCAAACATACCTGCATTTGCAAAGGACTCATTTTCTGTAGCGTGAGCTTTATCTGTCGTTTCTTCTTTTTTAGACAGATTTTCTAACTTTGTTGACTCATTAGTGGCTTCCTTAGTCAAATCAATAACCAAATCCCAGATTTCTAATTCAGGTAATAGAGCCATATGAGTTTTTAGTTGAGTACGTAGTTTTTCAAGTTTCTCTAACACCTGTTTGAGTGAAATATTTGCATTATAAGAATACAAAAATGACTGTGTTAAGCATGCATTCAATGCAGTATAACGATCTTTTTTTGATTTTAATTTATCTATTTCTCTTTGTTTAATGCCTTCTTTACTTGCGTGTAATGCTGTCAGTGAATCAAGTGCTTTAGTTGTCTGTTCATTACTTGCATTTTTTCCAGCCGCTTTTACCTTCAACACACTAAGTTCATCTTGCAGCAAATCAATTTTCTTATGGTCCACTTCCCATTTTTCTAATTTTGATTTTTTTGTATTATATTCAGTTAACTTAGCTCGCCATTCAAGTTTTTTCTTTTCATGCGCTTCCTTATTTTTTTTCCATGCATCGTGTTTTAATTGTTGATTTTCAACATATTTTCTACGCTCTTCTTCGCGTTGTGATCCTTGATATTTATCAAATCCCCATGATAGCACTGAAAAGAAGAGTCCTACGGCCGCTGTACTAACACCTGGGGTAAATATCTTCCTACCTGATGCTGCTTCATGAGTTAATCCTGTTACTGTCTGTTTCCTGTGCCAAACTTTACCTGGAATATCAGCTGAAGATGCTGAACTAGAAGCGACATTTAAACCTGCTTTTATTTCTCCTATACTCTTAGCAGAAGTAGCAACGCCAGCTATAGGTGATGAATTAGAAGCAACTTTACCTAGACCTGCACCTATTTCTCCTACATTCTCAACGGTAGCTGTAGCACCAGCTAAACGCGATGAACTGAAAGCAACATTACCTACCCCCGTCCCACTTCCGTACCTAAACACATTTTCTGCAATTTTTTCCACAGGTCCAGAAGCTTTATTAATCAAATCCGATATCGTTGGCGTAACTTGACCTGTTTTTATATATTCTTCACCCGGAACCACTGGTTCTGGTTCATCAAAAGGCAATGGCTCTTCTGCATCATTTGGTGCTGTCGGTTCTCCCGGTTTATCCCCTAAATATTTATTTAAGCGTTCTAATTTTTCTTTCTTTTCTTTAATTTCAGCTGTGATTTCCGCAACTGGTGCGTTGTTGTGCTGTGCCCTTTTTTTTTGTAACTCACTTTGATTTCTCCTTTTTAAATTTTTTAAATCTTCCTCTTGTTGATTAATTTCAGTTTCAATTTCTTTAATTTTCGCTTGAACTGTTTCAAACGTCTGATTAAACTTATTTTTAGCAAGATTTAACTGATCATTTAGAACCTCAGTTGATTGAGCATTCAATCTTGAGATCTTCAAATTGAGTGACTGTAAAATTTCACCCAACAGTTCGGCTACATCTTTATTATTATCACCCTCAGTAATATTTAAATCCTTAACTATCGCAATTAGTTTTAAATATGTGTCCATCAATGCGTTGGCAGTCTTTGCTTCAAGTAGGTTTGAAAATCGATTTATATCAAGGCGTTCAATATCAGCTTTAAAAGCTATCTTTGGATCAGGCGATAATATTGTACCATCAATTGCGTCCTTATAATAACGTGCTATCATTAGTAGATGTTTTAATAAAAAAGCAATTATATTCGGTTCAGTGTAAAGAGATTCTTTTGATTCAAACTCTTCAATCAAACTTGATAATTGTATTTTTGCAGCCTCACGAATTACCTCTTTCGCAATTCCAGCACGTTTCGGAGAATAGATAGCCAGT
>JBFWPS010000135.1:0-5640 GCA_050249855.1 Gammaproteobacteria bacterium | reverse complement strand
ATAGCCATCATCGTTGTCGGTGATGCAAACCAAACACGTGCTTTATACGCCAACTCTACTAAATCTGGGTAATGAGCATGTATTTCCGCAAAAACCGCTTCCGCGGGATTAAACATAATGGCACCATCAGAAGTTTCACCCGCGATAATATATTTAGTGGAAATATCTTGAATATGTTTACGAATATCTAAACGAAACTGTTGCTCAGCTGATTTTCTTTCAGTTTCTGAAAGATCGATTTGCATCATTCGTTGATAACTCTCAAGTGGAAATTTCGCATCAACAACGATATTGCCAGTTGGTTCTGGTAAAAATAAAATACAGTCAGCTCTCTTTTCATTACTGAGCGTATACTGAAATTTAAAACTATTCTCAGGCAACATATTGTGAATAAGGGAGTTTAGTTGTACTTCACCAAATGCGCCACGCGAACGCTTATCAGCTAGCACTTCCTGTAAACTAACTACATTAGATGAAAGTTCTGTAATTCGCTTTTGTGCTTCATCAATTAAGGCTAAACGTTTTAGTACATCAGCAAACGTAGCCGTTGTTTTTTCAAAACCTTCCGTTAAACGCTTATCAACTTGCCCACTAATTTCTTTTAATCGATCATTAGTTTGAGAGGTTAATTTAGCAACGCTGTCGTTGATCATTTGTGTTTGCGTTGTGAGAATTTGTATGATTTGCGCTCTAACATCTTGCATGCTTTTTTGTACGCTGTCTTGTAAAAGTTTTAAAATATTTAACTGATTTTTATCATTTTCTTGTCGATGTTGTTGTAATTCAGTTTGTAAGTGTTGCTTGATATTATTATATTGTTCATTAAGCAATAATTGTAGTTTTGAATGCTTTTCAGTAATATCTTTTTGAAATTCAGATAATGTTCGGTTGGTTATTTCTAATTGGTGAATCATATTATCATATTTTACTTCTGATTTTAGCAGTAGATTATATTGTTTACTGCCAAAACGAAGAATCAACAATAATACACTGAAACTTGTAATCAGTATAAAAAGAATGATGTAAAATAACCAATTTATCATGAAGATCACTATACTAAAGTTTGTTGCATTAATTTTTCTAATACATTTAACGGAGCTGTTTTTTGTTCTCGCAGAGCTGAAACAGGTAAATAAAAAGTTTGTTCCATTAAATATTGTCCTGACATGGCAGCATGTGAAACTTGATCCGTAAAAACAATCCAGGTACTTCCAGATGGGAAATCAATTTTAGATTGCTGCACATTATTTTGATAAGCCATATCCGCTTTCATGCGATTATGAATTTGTAACATCAAATGATCATATAAAGTACGATAGCTTTTTGTTAAACGTAAAAGGGAGAGTAGTTTAGCTGTTCCTGGTAGTGGTTTTCTAATGTGTGGTAAAAAACGTTTGGCTACTTCCGGGAACGGTTCCCCCAACCTCCATACCCTTGGCTCATTTTCAGGATGAATATTAGAAAAAACACGTAATAGTCGATTCCCTTGATTAGGTGTTGCAGGAAATGCATCTACATGCAATCTTTTATCATCTTTGCGATATGAAGTTTTGCGCTCACTAATTTGTACAGGACGAAAACTCGTTCTACCATAAGTTAAATAAGGAATATATGCAGGCAGCAAGTGTGTTATTAACTGATAAGCAGATTCAGCAAAGCGATGCATGAAATTTTGTAATGGCAAACTATTTTCATCAGAAACATTTGTGCCACTTATCTTATTCTTTAAAATATTGTAACTAATATTCTTACGAGAAGGGTCTACGAAATTCGGGGATAAAAATTGGTTTTCATCCTGATTTAATCCAAACTTTAATTCAGGAAAGTATAAAACACGCCCGTATTCAAGCGCTTCTTGTGCTTTTTCACATTCGCTAGGAGAGTAAACATGATCCCACTGAGTTGTAAAAAATGAAGTAAGCATTATTAGCCACCTGAATATTGTGATTCTATTGCATAAACATGTGTTTTGCTTAAAGAGTTAAACATCATATTTGAAAGCGAAGAAGTTTTAACTGCGTATGGTTTTTGTGTAACACTCATATATTTTACATGAGGAGCATTAACGATAATTGCATCACTTGGGCCTAAAATATAATTCATATCTAAAAAATGCAGTTCCATTGGGATCTGAGACACATTTAAAAATCGTACGAAATGCAAGGTACCATTGATATAACGAAATTGAACGGTTAATGCATGGTCATGATAATCTTTAACACCCAATAGCGGAGGTTTACTGTGTGCTTCATTTGATTTATTTGAATTAATTGAAGCCAGTGCATTTGTGCAAAAAAAGAAAGAAAGCAAAGGAAGAATCATCATAGTCATGAAAATTTGTTTTATATCAGTAAATATTTTCATATCTTTACTCCATAGGGTAAGATTAATGTCATTATAGTTCTATGTGTTGTTCTTATTTAATACAACACAATCAATAAACAACGGAGATTTTATGTTTCTGACGAAAATGAAACTTAACGCTTTAAAGAAGCGTGCGCAAGTACTTCATGATAAAAGAGCAAGAGGAGAGCAAATTTCAGCAGCCGATGAGATTAAAGCGTTTTTGGATCTTGCTCAATTTTACGATAAACATGCAAATGATAAACATTATCCTTTCGCAAAAATTGAAGCACTTGAATATTATCGTGCTGCTGGGCATAGTGGTTCATCAGAAGCGCAGTATATTTTTGCGCAAAGAAAGTTGGAGTTAGCGAAGTTTTGGCAGAAGTGGGCCGAAGGACCGCTCTCGATGGATATTCACCAAAAAATTGCAAAGCAATGTTTTGAAGATGCATTTCAATATTTAATAAGTGCGGAGAATCATGGTTATCCATTGGCAAAGCGTCTACATGGATTGGCCTATATACATGGTTGGGGTGTTACACAGGATAAAGATAAAGGATTTCAATTGATTGTTGCGAGTATCGAAGAAGAAAAAGCATGGGATCGTGCAACAACCATTTTTGCAGAATTAGGTTTGAATTCACCAGAGTTTTTTTCATCCATTATGGCAGCAAAAAATAAAAATAATAAATAGTCTTGTTTATGAATGATTTATTACAAATCGAACATTTACTTTCAGATGAAGAACGGCTGATTCAAGATTCAGTTCGACACTTTGTTGATGTTGATGTTATTCCCATCATGGAATCCTGTTATGAAAAAGCTTCATTTCCAACACATTTAATTTCTAAAATTGCCAAGCTTGGTTTACTTGGTATGACTTTGCCTGAGCAGTATGGTGGTGCAAATGCAAGTTATGTGAATTATGGTTTGGTTTGCCAAGAGTTAGAACGTGGTGACAGTGGGATTAGAAGTTTTGTTTCAGTACAAAGTTCTTTATGTATGTTTCCTATTTTTCGTTATGGTTCCGAAGAACAAAAGCAGCATTACTTGCCTAAAATGGCTAGTGGAGAATTAATTGGTTGTTTTGGTTTGACAGAACCTGATGTAGGTTCTGATCCAGCTAGTATGAAAACGACTGCAAAAAAAGTTGCAAAAGGTTGGATTTTAAATGGCGCTAAATTATGGATCACCAATGCAACGATCGCGGACATTGCGGTTGTGTGGGCCCATACAGATGAAGGAATTCGTGGATTTATTATTCCTAAAGAGACGAAAGGTTTTTCATGTAACGAAATTACACATAAACTTTCTTTACGTGCGTCCGTGACAGGCGAATTAGTATTTCAAGATTGCTTTGTGCCTGATGAATGTTTTTTACCTGGGAGCGTTTGTGGATTATCCGCGCCATTGAGTTGTTTGAATCAAGCGCGATATGGTATTGCGTGGGGGGTATTGGGTGCAGCCATGTTTTGTTTTGATACCGCATTAGCATATTGTAAAGAACGAATTCAATTTCATAAACCAATTGCATCTTTTCAATTAGTGCAAAGTGAATTAGTTGCGATGTTCACTGAAATTTGTAAAGCGCAAACGTTGACATTACATATTGGTAGACTAAAAGATCAAGACAAGGCAGATTTTAATCATGTTTCTTTGATTAAGCGTAACAACTGTAGAGAAGCATTAAAAATTGCACGACAAGCGCGAAATTTATTAGGTGCGAATGGTATTAGTTTAGCGTATCATGTCATTCGTCATATGAATAATTTAGAGTCTGTATTTACTTATGAAGGTACAGACCATGTTCATACTTTAGTTTTAGGAAAATATTTAACTGAGATTAGTGCATTTGACTAAATTTTTTTATTTTTAAAGATAGAGGGGACTATGAAAAAACTAATAACAACTGTGATTATCCTTCTGGTTATTATAGCGTTGCCAGCACTGACAGGTCAGTATCTCAAATATACTGTCATGCATCGAATTGACCATAGTAAATTGCCTAGCGGTCAGCAAATTCAAGTGACAGCGTATAAAGCAGGATGGTTACACTCTATTGCTCAAATTAAAATTATGGGCGCGCCTGGTCAAATGTCTTCGGCTAATGATAATCAAGTGATGAATATTAATTTAGATATTACGCATGGCCCTGTTGCAATTACACGAGATATGCAAGGAAAACTTCAATGGGTTTTTGGTTCAGGGTTAGTAAAAGGTACTGCAACAACGATTGGTAATTTCACCATGAACGTTTTAGTAAAAGTATCGTTTTTTAATAATATTAATTTGCAATTTTTCAACCACAACTCACAAAGCATATGGAATAATTTTCAAGTGAATATCGGAGATTTGATCAGTCATATTTCTGTTGCCAAAAAATTCACATCAATTAACGGCGATGTGAGTATGCAAAATTTTCAAATTGCAAATCCATCTGTTAAGATGTTATTTCAAATGTCAAAAATGGATTCTGTTTTCTCTTTAATGAAAGATAGCTCAGGACTTTGGTTAGGTAAAAGATCAACTGTTGTGCCTGACTTTTCATTTTCTGAAGCTGGTGTGCAATTGTTTGCATTACAAGGGTTGAATTTCAATCTTGATTCTCAAGCCAAAGATAATCAAGTAAATGCGAGTTTACAAATTAGTATTAATAAACTAATGCCTATTCATTATGATGCGATAGGGCCAGTTAATTTTGAATATCATTTAAGCGGTGTTGAGTTAAGTAAATTAGAAGCATTTAGTCAGTTTGTTTCTACGCAAGATATGTCTGCAAAAAATCCTAATGCAGAGCAATTGAGAAATGAAATGATGCTTTATTTAATCGATGTACTTCAAGGTTCTACACAAAGCTTAGATAATTTGAGTGTTGGAACATCCAAAGGGATGGTTTCATTGACTGGCAAAATAATTCTTCCGAAGCAAGCAATTGATTTAAATCAACCGGTTAGTAAACCCATGTTAGCTTTATTGATCAGCCAAATGAGTATGCGTTCAACGACTTCCTTTAAATTAATTTTTCCCGCAGATTTATTATCTGACATCTATCTAAAACTTGGAAAGCAAAATCAAATGATGTCTTATATTAAAGTTTTGCAAGATTCAGGTTTCATTGTTCTGACAAACAATAATTACATAACAGATTTTACTTACAATCAAGGTCAGGCGATGGTAAACAATCAACCTATTGCTGATGTGATTAAACGTTTTCAAGCTGGTATGCAGGCTTTAAGTAACGAAAAACCAACTACAGAACCACAGGCTGCACCAGCTTCTGTGCCTGCTATCAAA
>JBFWPS010000134.1:0-5646 GCA_050249855.1 Gammaproteobacteria bacterium | reverse complement strand
ATTATTAAAAAGCATACCACATTGCAAATCTGTGGAAGATTATGAAAAACTGCTTCCTTGGAATATGCAACAAGATTATCTCAAAACTATTTGATCAAACTAGTATGTAGGTGACGGAGCGCTTACCAATGACGGCGTTGACACCGTTATTTTTCGTAAGTCCTGTTAAAATGTTTGACCGACTATTCTAGCACCCATGCTAAAATAGTCGTGACTAATCTAGCAGCCGGCTAGATTAGCCAAAGCGCTTCTAATATCTATCTAATCTATATTAACCTCGATTTCAACTTAATCATCGACCATGACGAGACGATGTTGGCAACATCAATTCATCAAGTGAGGCACGTAATTGGGTTCCTGTTTTACTTTCACTACTCACACCAGACAGGATGCCTAGAAACGAACCTCTTCGTTGTTTCTGTTCTGAAGTCGCAATTGCTGCTTCCATAGGTTGTTGCAACCTTTCTTGAACGTCACTTCTGTTAGTAACAACACCTGTATCAATGTCTGTTCTTAACTGATCAAGTGTTTGCTTTAATGTATAAATAGCTTGTAAATTAGCATCTGGTTTTTTAGTTGTATCTGTTGCACCCGTTAAAATCCATTTATTTTCTTGCAATTTTGATGTTATATCTCCCTCTACTTTATCTACTATGCTCAATAATTCAAGTCGCTGTGTTAATCGGGCACTACAAGTTGCAAATAATTGGTTATCTGCTTGACACGCTTCTGCAGATGATAAACTAGGTTCAGGCATACTCGTTAAAAATGGTTTAAAACAATCGACTAATGTTTGTAATTCTTTCTTTTTATAATCATCTTTGCATGTATTTATAAGTTCTTCTACATTTTGCAGATATTTCATTAACGTTGCATTATCATCACGATAGCTTGTACTTCGAAGATCTAAAAAGTCTCCTCCTAATGCTAAAACATCCTTTTCTTGCTCTTGCCCTAACACTAATCCAATCATCCCCATCATAGAAGCTTTTAGTGCAAAAAGATCGGTTCTCACAGTTGCTGTACTTTTAAAAATACTATCAAAATCCATCCAGCGTGATGGAAGTGTTGGACCATCTATAACTGCAAAATCTTCATTTTCGGTGATTACTTTAGAGAGCCCATAATCTGCGATTGTAACAGAAAATACAGGGCGTCCTTTATCATCTATCTCTGCTTTATTCAATAAATAATTCCGCGTACTCGTATCTAAATGTATAACACCAATATCATGCAAAGCATTTTGTCCTTCTTGCATTGACGTCATAAGTTGATTCATATTCATTGCTAAATCACTACGAAATGCTTTTCCTATTTTAGGCTCGAATTCATCCCTCGCAACATCTTTTATAAATGCTTGTAAATCACTTGCTTTGGGATTTTTAGGTGAATTATCGTAAGCTATATACTGACTTAAAATACCTATCAGTTGATCTCCATCTTTAAGTGGTTTCGTAACGTTATATAAAGATGCTTCTCCTTCGGTTCTACCTACCGTTTGGAAGTGTTCTGCTATCTGAAGTTCATTTTCATCGACTTGATTAAACACTTTAATCGCAATACGACCATTAGAATCGCATAATTGCTTAATTGCCTCATCACTTCCTTTATATTGATAAAGACTTACAATGCCAAATTGACCTTTGCCTAGTTCTTCAATGTGTCTGAATCCCAGATTCTTAAGTCTATCTTGTGTTTGATTATAGTCTTTCATAAACTTCAACCATATTATCTTTTAGGACAAAAAAACATCTCTGGGTTTATTTTGCCCATTGTCTTTTAAATATAGCAGATGCTATAATTAACACATAAATTGTTGACTATTATTGAATCAAGGAGCTCATAAGATGAAGAAACAATCTTCAAATGAAGGAAATTTATCTGATGCAGAACTCCTGGCAAATGCACGTAAACGCTTGGGGTATACTAGCGATTTAGTTGATTATTTTATCGAATTTGAACATGGGGCTGGGGAGTTAGTTTACTCAGATCAGGCTGCCTACCGCTATGCAGACCGTTTTGAACGTAGTGCTCATCCAATCAGTCAATTTATCAAAATGTGTTTATCTGAATTATATAATTTTTTAAGCGCGAATAAAAAGTATACCAGGCAGCTTAATTTTCAAGAACATATTACAACTACAGATGGTGGAAAACAGACGTTCTTAAATGCTTTAAATAAAATGGCAGCTCAAATACAAGAAGCCCAAAAAAAACTTGGTGAGCAACAATCAGTTTCACTCGAATTTCAAATCTTAACTAAAACGATTGCGTATATGAAAACATGTCTAAAGCAATTACTAGAAGATATTAATAAAGCGAATCCAAAAATTTATGAGATTTACGTCCATGAAGAAAATGATTTATTTGAACTTTTAAGTGATCATTCAAAATCAAACAAATCAAACCATCATCCTGTCATTTAAATAACATACCAAATGTTGTCACTCATTTAGATGTAACCATAGAACAAATCCTAGCTGGTAATGGTGGTAGCGCAACCGCCAGTATCAATGATGGTAAAACCAAAGGCGGCACTGCAGGTCTAGGTGGTGCTGGCGGAAAGAAAGGATTAGCTGGTCAGGGTGACAATCAAAATGGCCAAGATGGAACGGATGGCCTCAATGGCGCTGATGGCTTAGCTTAAAATATTTGACCGACTATTCCAGCGCTCATGCTAGAATAGCCGCGACTAATCTAGCATATACACTAGAATAGTCTTGACTATTCCAGCATATATGCTAGAATAGTCAACATGAAAAGAATCTATGAAACCTTGATAGAAAACCATTTTGAGCACGATCAACAAATGGTTTTTGCCTCAGGCCCTAGACAAGCTGGAAAAAGTACTATTGCACATCAATGTTGTGAGAAAGTAGCTTTAGCAAAATATCTAAATTGGGACAAGATAATAGATCGTGAAATAATATTATCTGGACAAGCTCAGGTTGTATCATCCCTTCCTATAAATGCTATTTTACCATCAAAACCATTAATTGTTTTTGATGAAATTCATAAATATAAAAACTGGAAGTCTTACCTAAAAGGCTTCATTGATGAATATAAAGGTAAATTAGATATCTTAGTTACGGGTAGTACTAAATTAAATGTATTTCAACGAGATGGCGATAGTCTTGCTGGCCGTTATTTTTTATATCGCATTCATCCTCTATCAGTTGCGGAACTTTTACGGACAGAGTTACCTAAAGAACCATTTTCTTTGCCTGAAAAAATTCCTGACGAATTATTTGACAACTTATTTAGATATGGTGGATTTCCTGAACCATTCATTAAACAAAATCTATCGTTTTATAATCGTTGGCAATTGCTTCGTCAACAACAAATTTTAAAAGAAGATATTCGTGAACTAGCACAGATTCAGGAATTAGCACAGCTAGAAGTTTTAGCAAGCATTATTCAAAATCAAGCCGGTCAATTAATCAAATATAGCAATCTATCTAAAAAAGTACGAGTGGCTGAAACAACTATTCGACGTTGGATCAATGTATTAGAATCCTTCTACTATTGCTTTACTCTAAAACCATGGTCAACGAATGTCTCACGTTCATTAATCAAAGAACCAAAAATATATTTATGGGATTGGTCTATAGTCAAAGAAATGGGTCCTAGAGTGGAAAATTTCGTAGCAAATCATTTATATAAAGCTTGTCATTTCTGGACTGACATGGGTTTTGGTCACTATGAGTTATTTTTTTTACGAGATAAAGATCAAAAAGAAGTAGATTTTTTGATAACTGAAAACAAAAAACCTTGGTTATTAGTTGAAGTTAAAAACTCATATAAAGAACCTTTAAGTCAAAATTTAACACATTTTCAAAAACAACTAAATGCAAAACACGTTCTACAAGTTGCATTTGACCTACCTTTTGTTGAATTTGATTGTTTTTCTTTAAATACCCCTAAAATTGTACCTATTAAAACATTTTTATCTCAGTTAATTTAATAAAAAATGAAAAAGAAATTATTCCAATTTGGTTCAAAAAAAATTTCAGAGCTGCGGTAGGTAAAAATGGGCTAGCACAGACATTTTCAAATTACGCTTTTGGATATTCACAAGAAGTATTCAGATATCCAATTAATAACAAAAATAATATTCATTTAGAAAACATTAGAATAATAAACTCAGATGATTTTTATAAAAAGATAAAAAAAGCATTTAATATTCTTCAAGAATGGGAATATTTAATTGCACAGCTAATATATGAGCACGATGAAAATGAATATACAGACAAACTATCACCTCGAGATATTTATAAAATTGCAACATTATTTCCCGGAGCTTACAATAATGATATTAAATCTAAAGCAAAGAAAATTGCGCTCAAAAAATACAAGATAAATGAAGACGAATTTGACAAAGCAATTACCATTATCAAAATAAATAGAACTCTCTCCCCTCACTTAGGTATTCCTTCAGTCTTTAAATATCTTACATCAGAAAAAATAAATGCATTTATAAATATAATGCATAACCACATAGAATGTCCAAATGTCGACAATAAAACTGATAGCGAATGTGTAACATCATTCGATATCGACAGGATACTTTCTTCCATGGAGAATCATATCTTTGATGAAATAAAAAAACGTAAATTTTCAACATTTGATATGGCAGACATATATGCCATCTACATGATTGGAAGAACAGAATCATTTCAAAATCGATATGAGCACTTTATTAAAGAATATATAAAAACTCATGAAACTGAAAGTGAAAATGAAAACACTATATATTACGGTAGTGTTTAAATAACTGTGTCATTTTTCATTAATTGTTATACTAATAAACAAAAATGGAGACTGACATAATGACAACAAAAATAGACCTATCAAATTTTGATTTTACACAATTTAAGCAAGAAGCCATAGACAAACTTAAATCTGGTCAAGATTTAACTGGAAAAGATGGCATTCTAACGCCCCTTATCAAAGAAATTTTAGAAGCAGCCTTAGACGGAGAAATGGAAGCTCATCTGGATGATTGTAAGGCACAAGGCCAATTAAATCGCCGCAATGGCCATTTAAAAAAGAGCATGAAAACAGCTACAGGCGCATTTGAATTAGAAACACCCCGTGATCGAGAAGGCAGTTTTGAACCAGAAATTGTTAAGAAACGGCAGACTGTTTTAAATGAATCTTTAGATAATAAAGTTTTATCTTTATATGCGTTAGGCATGAGTTACGAAGCGATATCAGCGCATTTATCTGAACTGTATGGTTTAGAAGTATCTCCTGCAAAAATCAGCTTGATTACTGATAAATTATTACCTGTCATAACACAGTGGCGTAATAGACCACTAGAGCCTATTTATCCCATCGTATTTTTAGATGCGATGCATTTTAAAATACGAGAAGAAGGCAAAGTGGTTAGTAAAGCATTTTATTCGGTGCTTGCAGTTAAACAAGATGGGTGCAAAGATATTTTAGGGTTATATCTTTCAGAAAGCGAAGGGGCACATTTTTGGTTAAGTGTTTTAAATGATTTACGAGCCCGAGGAGTAGAAGATATTTTAATCGCTAGTATTGATGGACTTAAAGGATTTCCGGAGGCGATAAGTGAAGTATTTCCGAAAACAGAAATTCAACTTTGTATCGTTCATCAAATACGTCATTCACTAAAATACG
>JBFWPS010000133.1:0-5685 GCA_050249855.1 Gammaproteobacteria bacterium | reverse complement strand
CGCACCAGATGGAACAATTACTGCATTTTTTACATTTTGTGCTTTCATTAATCCTAAAATTTCTGTACGGAAATCTTCACGTCTATCAGACCAACGAATACCACCGCGTGCAACTTTAGAACTTCGTAAATGAACACCTTCGAAACGTGGTGAGTAAACAAAGATTTCATACATAGGAATAGGCAATGGCACTTCAGAAATTAAAGAAGGTTCAACCTTAATTGAAAAATATTTCTTAGGTTGTCCATGCTCATCTACCTGAAAATAATTAGTTCTTAGTGTTGCCATCATGGCTTCATGCATTTTACGAATAATTTTATCTTCATCTAGCACTGTAATAAAATCCATTTCGCTAGCAATTTTTGTTTCGATACTAGCAATTACATCTGGCGTCGATACTTTTTTAGGATCATGTCTTGTTAAGAACAATTGAACCAATAAAAATGCTAACGTTGGATATTTAATAAAACATAATTCGATATAAGCTTGGCTGTAAGTTAAACCTAATTGCTTTAAATATTTTGCATAAGCACGAATCACCATCACCTCGCGCCAACTTAAACCAGCGCCGAGTACTAAACGATTAAAACCATCATTCTCCGCATCTCCTATCCAAACACGAAAAAATGTTTCTTGAAATAAACCTTTAATCGCTTCAACTTCAAATGCCATTTCATAAGAGTAAGTCATACTAAAATCATTAATCCAATAATTTGTACGATTACGTGTGGTTATTTCATAAGGACGCTCACCAATGACATGCATACCCATATTTTCAAAAATTGGGAGTGAATCAGAAAGTGCGATTGTTTCATCTTTACGGAATAATTTAAAACGCATGATGCCAGGAGATTCTTCCAATGGTCTATAAAAACTCATAGCCAATGGTCTGTCTTCCTCTAAAGATCGCATATGTTCTATATCAAAAACAGCCGTGGCCGGATTGAAAGTTTCACGATAGCCTGCTGGGAATGCGTCTTTGTAATTATAAAAAGCTGCATTTCCTTTTTCTTCACCATAATAATCATGTAAATAGCTATATAAATCATCTTGCCATAAACGTGCTATTTCAATAAGACGCTCTTCAATTATATCTAAGTTATAAGTTAATGGTTTTTTAGGATCCGTTCTTGCTACAAAATGTAATCTTGCTAAAACAGATTCAGAAAACCAAATGGAATATGAAATTTCAAGTGCTGAAAATGCTTGTTTTAAATAAGTTTGCATCGCATCTGCTAATGCTGTATCGAATCGTTCACGAGGTAGATACACAAGACATGAAATAAAACGTCTAAACACATCATTACGTGCAAAAACACGAATTCGTTTTCGCTCTTGAAGATGTAAAATACCCATTGTTAATTCCGCTAATTCTTCCGTCGATGCTTGAAAAAGATCGTCTCTTGGTAAAGTTTCCAAAATGTTCAATAATGCTTTTGCAGCATGTCCAGTAGGTGACAAATTAGAATTCTTCATAATGGTGGCTACCTTTCGGCGAACAAAAGGTATGTATCTTGGATTACTGGTATAAGCAGCAGAAGTATAAAGACCGATAAAACGGTGCTCCCCGATTAATTTGCCTGTAGGATCAAAACATTTTACACCGATATAATCACTATAAGCTGGTCGATGCACACTTGAAATGGTATTCGTTTTAGAAATAATTAAAATATGTCGCGACAAAGCTTGTTTTCGTGCTTCAGGAACTAAATCTGATAAACGATGCACTTGTTTTTGTTTGCTAAGGTTACGTAAAACACCTAAACTACTCTCTGGCATTAATTTTAAAGCTAGCGTATCACCCTCATCTACCATTTCATATTTACGATAACCTAAAAATGTAAAATGATTGTTATCAAGCCATGTTAAAAAATCTTTTGTTTCATTAAATTCTTCAACTTCAAATAGGGGCGCTGATGGTTCTAATTCTTGAAGTACTTCATGCATCTTACTTCGCATTTTACTCCAATCTTCAACTGCATAACGCACATCTTGTAACACGCGTCTTAAATTATTCGCTAAATTTTCAAGTACTTCTGGATTCGTTTGACGATCTATTTCGATATAAATTGGAGCTTCTGCATGAATACCGTCATCTACAATACTCGTGAATGGTAGAATTTCAGTTATATTACCTAATAGATCTCTTCTGATTTTAATACCACCATAGTTGATCATCAGATACATATTTAAATTTTGCCGATTGATTTCCATTCTTAATGAATCTACTAAAAACGGCATATCATCAGTAATCATTTCAACAATGGTATGGGTTGATTGCCAACCATCTTGTTCATAGTCAGGATTAAATACACGAATTTTAAGCTCACCAGGTAATCGCTGTGAAATAAATTTCCAATAAGATATAATTATACCATAAAGCTCATCAACTTCTCTGCCTTCTAAATCTTCTGGTGAAATCGTTCCCAAGTATTGAAAAGCAAACTCTGCAACCATTTCACACATTTGAGCGGGTAATTTCTCGCGTATGTGATCACAGACTTGTGTCATAATTTGGCGTTTTGTAAGAGCGGATTGAGCCATGATAACCTCTGATGTATAGTGTTGCGTAATTATACGCCTGAAGGTAAAGGGGTCAAGTGTTGAAAGAGAATATACTAATTGAATTCAAAACTCGCATACATCCATCTTGGAATCAAATCCTTGAAACTGCCTTAAGCCAAATGGATCAAACCTATTTGAAAGAATTACTTGCTTCTGATGATTGGTTACCCGGATCACAACAAATATTTAATGCTTTTAGATTACCGCTTCATAAAACCCGTTATATTTTATTTGGTGAATCACCCTACCCACGCGCACATTCGGCCAATGGTTATGCTTTTTGGGACGCTCATGTTGAAACAATCTGGTCACCAACGGGATTAAGTGCAACGGTTAACCGAGCGACCTCACTTCGCAATTTTATAAAGATGTTATTAATCGCTGAAGGATTATTATCACCTCAAAATACTTCTCAAGAAGCAATAGCAATCATTAATAAAGAAAAGTTAGTACAAACAGCAAATGATTTTTTTACAAACTTTTTAAATCATGGCATTTTATTATTGAATGCAAGTTTGGTTTTAAGTAAAAAACCCGTTCAATTTGATGCAAAGCAATGGCGACCTTTTATGAATGCCTTGTTGCATTCATTAGTGCAGCAAAAAAAAGATATACAACTGATCTTATTTGGAAACATCGCAAAAGCAATTAACCAATTACCTTCAGCAAACTATTTCAAGCAATTTCATTCGGAACATCCTTACAATATTTCTTTTATCACCAATCCAAACGTGATAGAGTTTTTTAAAGGGTTTAAGTTGTTGAGGAAATAAGCATGAACACAAACATAGACCAGCAAGAAATCACGAAATTCAATGAAATGGCTTCACAATGGTGGGACCCCAATGGCCCTTGTAAACCTTTACATGAAATTAACCCTATTCGCCTGGAATTCATTCAAAAATATGTGGAACTTCAAAACAAAAATATTCTAGATATCGGTTGTGGTGGTGGCTTACTTGCTGAAGCGATGGCTGTATTAGGCGCAAACGTCACAGGTATTGATGCCAGCTTACAATTAATTAAAGTTGCTAAATTACATGCTGCATCCAATCAAATTAAAATGCATTACGAACATAAAACCTCTACTGATTTAGTGAATACAGCGCATAAACATCAATTTCATATAATTACTTGCATGGAATTGTTAGAACATGTACCCAATCCACAAATGCTCATACAAGAATGTGCTGAACTTTTAAATCCAGACGGTTATTTATTTGTTTCAACGATCAATCGTAATTGGAAATCTTATTTATTCGCTATTTTAGGTGCTGAATATGTATTAAAATTACTACCAGCTGGCACGCATGAATATGCAAAACTCATTAAACCCGCTGAATTAGCACAGTATGCACGAAACGCCGATTTAAAACTCATCGCCATGGCGGGAATGGATTACAATCCTTTAACAAAGATTTGTCGTTTATCTGAAAATTTAAACGTAAACTATTTAGCTGTATTTAAAAAATAATATGACTACCTTTTCTAACACGCACGCCATTTTATTTGATGTGGATGGCACACTACTAGACACTGCAGCTGACTTTGCGTATGTCATCAATCTCATGCGTCAAGAAAAAGGGCTTCCTGATATTAAAGAAAATGACATTAAACATTATGCGGGACATGGCAGTACACCCATGATTAAATATGCATTTGGAATTGATGAAAGTGATCCTGTTTTTGCAACCCTGCGCCAACAATTATTAGATCTATATAAAGAACACATTGCACGTTTTTCAAAACCTTTTGATGGAATCCGCGACGTGTTACATATACTTGCGACCAAACAAATGCCTTGGGGCATCGTCACAAGCCGACCTGGTTGGTCACTAGAACCCTTATTAACAGCCATGCAATTAAAACCAGCTCCACAATTTTGGGTTGCAGGTGACACATTACCTGTTTCCAAACCTCACCCAGAACCTTTACTACATGCTTGTGAAATACTCACTCTATCCCCCAAACAATGTTTGTATATTGGTGATACAGAAGTCGATGTTCAAGCCGCAAGAGCTGCTGGAATGGCCGTCCTCATTGCAAATTATGGTTATGGTGCTATTGGTAGCAATCCAAACGATTGGCAAGCCGATGGTTATTTAGACACTCCTTTGGCACTATTAGACTATCTTTAATGCCTAAAAAATTACATCTTTACATACGCTTTTATGGGTGGCAGACTATGCCAAGTCTCGGACGACTATAAACTAATTTCTAAACAACTTTATAAATGAACAATCATTTAATATCATTTCGGAGACGCCCCAAGATGAACAACCACATTACATTTTTAACATATGTCAAAAATAGATTAAATGAGGCGATTGCAGCTCAGCACAATGATCTTTCAAGACTTGAGTCGGACAATGCCACAGATGACCCAGCAAGAAAAATAATCAAGGAAAATCTACTACCTAAAATTGATACTCAGATTACAAAAATTTCATCAACTACAGGTGAAAAACAAGCTACGCTTCAGCAAGCCGCTCAATTTTATCGTAACAACATAGTTGCTGAAATAGATAAACTAAAACTAAAGCGTTACAAAAAGATTTTTTTTGAAGATGGTCCTACCTTTTTAGGTACTCAAATAGCATCTGCTAATTCCGACATTCAAGATAAATTTACTGAATTACAAGCCCAAGAAGCTGTCAGTTCTCAAGTAGACACTCTGGCTCAACAAAAAGCTGATGTTTTAGTTGCAGCTGCGCATCAAGAAAGAGACGCCGAAAGAGCTGAAAAAGAAGCTAAAGCTAAAGAAGCCGAAGAAGCTAGAGCACGTGAAGAACAAGCAAAACAGCGCGAAGCTGCCGAAAGAGCTGAAAAAGAAGCCAAAGCTAAAGAAGCCGAAGAAGCTAGAGCACGTGAAGAACAAGCAAAACAGCGCGAAGCAACCGAAAGAGCTGAAAAAGAAGCCAAAGCTAAAGAAGCCGAAGAAGCTAGAGCACGTGAAGAACAAGCAAAACAACGCGAAGCAACCGAAAGAGCTGCAAAAGAAGCGAAAGCTAAAGAAGCCGAAGAAGCTAGAGCACGAGAAGAACAAGCAAAACAACGCGAAGCAACCGAAAGAGCTGCAAAAGAAGCGAAAGCTAAAGAATCCGAAGAAGCTAGAGCACG
>JBFWPS010000132.1:0-5695 GCA_050249855.1 Gammaproteobacteria bacterium | reverse complement strand
TCCGATCTGCAAAGCTTGATAGATATTGGTTTTTTTTATTTGTTCTTCAGTCGGTGTCCAAAGAGGAATTAAATTTTCTTCTGACATTAAGTATTCCTTTGGGAAAGTAGTGCTAAAGATACTTTGGAGTTGATAGGTTTATTCAATTTTTGAGTAATAAAGCTTGCAATATCAGCCATTTTATTTAAATCAACGCCCGTTTGAATATTTAACCCTTGAAGTAAATACAAGACATCTTCTGTTGAAACATTACCTGTTGCACCTTTAGCATAAGGACATCCACCTATGCCTGCTATCGCACTGTCTATTGTAGAGATTTTTAATTCCAGTGCCGCATATATATTTGCAATAGCTTGTCCGTATGTATCATGAAAGTGTACTGCAAGTTGAGAAATTTCAAGTTCTGATAATAATAATTTTAATAATAATTGGACTTTACCTGGAGTTCCTACACCAATAGTATCTCCAAGAGAAATTTCATAGCAACCTAAATCAATCAATTGTTTGCATAAAGCGAAAGTTTTTTCATAAGGGATATCACCTTCGTAAGGACATCCTAAAACACAAGATAAATAGGCACGTATTGGAATATTTAATGGTTTGGCTTTGTTTGATATTTCTGCTAAACGATTAAAGCTTTCTTCAATTGAGCAGTTAATATTACGTTGGCAAAATGATTCAGAAACTGCAGTGAAAAAAGAAACTTCCGTTGCATTTGCACTAAGTGCTGTTTCAAAACCTTTTAAATTGGGAACTAGCACAGGATAACGAATATTATTTCTTCTTTTAATACTCGATAATACTTCAGCATGATCGGCTAGTTGAGGGATACGTTTTTCAGAGACAAAACTGGTAACTTCAATAACTGATAAGCCAGTGTCAGATAGTTTATTGATGAATTCAATTTTAGTTTCTGTTGGCAAGAAGTTTTTTTCGTTTTGTAGACCATCACGTGGTCCTACTTCTACAATTTTGACTTGTTTTGGAAACATGAATGTTACCTTTTCTGAGTTTCTATAATCCCCTCATTTGTAGGGTGGATTAGGCGCGAAGCGCCGTAATCCACCAAAATTTTCGGTGGATTACGGGCCTTATGGCCCTAATCCACCCTACAATTTTACAAACAAGTTGGGACGAGGGTTGAAATTATTTCATTGCTTTATTCTCAATAATTCTACACCTTCGTCAACCATATCACCAATTTCATAGTGTATTTCTGAGATTACACCGTCCATCGGTGATTGAATAGTATGTTCCATTTTCATCGCTTCAATAATAATTAATTTATCGCCACGTTTGACACTATTTCCAGGTTTTGTCAGTAAAGCGACAACAGTACCTGGCATAGGGGCATTTAAATTTCCCCTGGCTTCTTCATTTGTTTCATATTGTACAAAAGGATCTTCTTTCGTTACTTGAAAATGTTCGTCAAAAACAAACAAGTGTAGATGGTGAGCCTCTTCAATGATTTTGGCACTAATCACATCTTCATTGATGAAGTTGGCAGTTAAATTAGATTGATTTAAGGTGGCGTTGACTAAGAAAACGTCATTTGAAATTTTAATTTGATAACTTTCAGATTGTGCTTCAATAGTTGAAGTAATGAATTCACCATTCAATGCAAATCGAATACACATGGTAGGTGTTGCATTTAATCGCCACGCTGGATTATTCATCCAAGGGAAATTTTGATTCGATTTTTTTTGTTTTAAAACATAAAATAATGAGGCCAAGGCAAAAACTTTATTAGGTGGATTGAGATTCGATTGAAAGAGGGCGGGATTGTTTGTAATAAAATTCGTATCGAAGTTGCCAGATAAAAAATCGTGGTTTTTAAATATCTTTTGTAAGAATGCAATGTTATTTTTAACTCCGATTAAGTGAAGTTCAGATAAAGCTTTAGACATGTGTTGTGCTGCTTCATCACGTGTGTTACTCCAAGTAATCAGTTTAGCAATCATGGGGTCATAAAATGGTGTGATTGTATCACCTTCTTCTATTCCTGTATCAACACGTACATTTTCATTTTCAATAGGAAATTGACAATAATTTATTTGACCAGTCGATGGTAAAAATTGATTATTTGGATCTTCTGCATAAATTCGCACCTCAAATGCATGGCCTTGAAGTTTAATTTCAGATTGCTTATGCGGTAGAGGTTTGCCATTAGCGATTAAAATTTGCCATTCAACTAGGTCATACTTGGTAATCATTTCGGTTACAGGATGTTCTACCTGTAACCTAGTATTCATTTCCATAAAATAAAATTGGTTCTTTTCATCTAACAAAAACTCGACAGTTCCTGCACCAACATATTGAACTGCTTGCGCTGCTGCAATAGCTGCTTTACCCATTTCTTCACGTAATTTTGATGGCATTTTAGGTGCGGGAGCTTCTTCTATAATTTTTTGATGACGCCTTTGAATAGAACAATCACGCTCAAATAAATAAACACAATTTCCTTGAGCATCAGCAAAGATTTGAATTTCTACATGTCTTGGTTTTTGAACATATTTTTCAAGTAATAAAGTATCATCATTAAAACTAGTTTTTGCTTCTCTTTTAGCACTATTAATTGCATCAGCAAGTTCAGTAGGCTCTTGAACAATACGCATGCCTTTCCCGCCTCCACCAGCCGAAGCTTTTAAAAGTACAGGATATCCAATTTTTTTTGCTGCATTTAGAAACACATCGGTTTCTTGAGCAGTATCATGGTAACCAGGAACTAATGGAACATTTGCTTTTGCCATAATTTGTTTGGCAACGCTTTTAGAGCCCATGGCTTCTATGGCAGAAACCGGAGGTCCAATAAAAATGATTTGAGCTTTTTCGCATTGTTTTGCAAATTCTGCATTCTCAGCTAAAAAACCATAGCCGGGGTGAATGGCTTGAACATTTGCATTTGATGCTATTTGAATGATTTTTTTAATATTTAAATAACTTTCTTTGCTAGCTGATGGACCTAAAAAATAAGCTTCATCTGCTAGTTTTACATGTAGTGCTTTTGTGTCCGCTTCAGAGTAAACAGCAACTGTTTGAATTCCCATTCTTTTCGCTGTTTTAATTATTCTACAAGCAATCTCACCACGGTTTGCAATTAATATTTTATTGATCATGTTGTAAAAACCTTTTCAACCTTGATTGTGCTTCCTCGGAAACACGCATTTTTGCTATTCGAGTTGCGGTATCTTTTAATAAATCTTTGGTGATATTTTGATCACGCACATCATGTATCAATTGCTTGGCTGCATAAACTGCTTCAGAACTATTAGATAATATAGTCTGTATGATGTTTTCGACAGTTTTAGGAAGTTCATTTATGTCTACATATTGATGGATCAAACCCATTTCATAAGCTTTTTTTGAATCAAAGGTTTCAGCGGTGAGAAAATAACGTTGTGTTTGTCTTGCACCAATTGCTTTTATGATGTAAGGACTAATGACTGCTGGAATTAGACCTAATTTTACTTCAGAGAATCCAAATTTTGCATCGAGACTTGCGATAGCAATATCGCAACATGCGACTAAGCCAACACCTCCTCCATAAACAGCGCCATGTATAGACGCAAGTGTGGGTTGGGGCAAAGTGTAAAAAAGTTCCATTAATTCAGCTAATTGTAGAGAATCATGCAAATTTTCTTGCTCCGTATAACGAACCATTCGTTGCATCCAACTTAGATCAGCGCCGGAACAAAAATGTTTGCCTTGTGCTTGAAGGTTGACTAATAAGACATTTGGATTGTTTGAAATTTCTTTGAGTATTTTGATAAAACTTGCAATGAGTTGATCATCGAAGGCATTATATTTTTCAGGTCGATTGAGTGTGATAGTCGCAACACCTTGTTCGTTTAGTTCGTAATCTATCATGTTTTCCTCTTTTTGGGGTCAGGTCTATCTAGTTTTACATAATCAATGACTAAAAAATACTTATAGACCTGACCCTCTAATTACATTCTAAATAATCCAAATTGTGATTCTTTTGTGGGTGCGTTCATTGAAGCCGATAACGCTAAACCAAGTACCTGTCTTGTTTGAGCTGGATCAATAACGCCATCATCCCACAAACGTGCGCTTGCATAATAAGGATGTGCCTCAGTTTTATATTTTTCTAATATGGGTTCCATTAATTTCTTTTCATCTTCAGCAGTCCAAGGTTCGCCTTGTTTTGCTTTTTTATCTCGAGTTACTTGTGCAAGCACATTTGCTGCTTGTTCACCACCCATCACTGAAATTCTGCCAGTTGGCCACATCCATAAAAAATTTGGTTCATATGCACGCCCACACATACCATAATTTCCAGCACCAAAACTGCCGCCACAAATAACTGTAAATTTAGGAACTCGTGTGGTTGCAACAGCTGTTACCATCTTAGCGCCATGTTTCGCGATACCAGAAGTTTCATATTTACTTCCGACCATAAAACCAGTGATGTTTTGTAAAAATAATAGTGGGATATTTCGTTGATCACATAATTCAATGAAATGGGTACCTTTTAAAGCAGATTCTGAAAATAAAATACCATTATTCGCGATAATACCGACAGGATATCCATAAATATGCGCAAATCCACAAACTAAAGTAGTACCAAAAAGACTTTTAAACTCATGAAATACTGAACCATCAACAATTCTTGCGATGATCTCTCGCATATCGTATGGTTTTCTAGAATCTGTTGGAATAATGCCATAAATTTCTTTTGCGTCATACGAAGGTTCTACCACTGCCTGCATGACTAAAATATTATTTTTTTTACGATTTAAATTTGAAACTATGTTACGTGCAATCATTAATGCATGGCGATCATCAACTGCGTAGTGGTCAGCAACACCTGATATTTTACAATGTACATCAGCACCACCTAAATCTTCAGCAGATACAACTTCACCCGTAGCGGCTTTTACTAAAGGGGGGCCAGCTAAAAAAATCGTCGCTTGGTTTTTTACCATGATACTTTCATCAGACATGGCGGGAACATAAGCGCCACCTGCCGTACAAGAACCAAGAACGACTGCAATTTGTGGTATTTTTTTAGAAGACATTTTAGCTTGATTAAAGAAAATTCGACCAAAATCATCTTCATCTGGAAAAACTTCATCTTGCATTGGTAAGAATGCACCGCCTGAGTCTACGAGATAAATACAAGGCAAACAATTTCGTTCAGCAATTTTTTGTGCGCGTAAATGTTTTTTAACGGTAATAGGGTAATAAGTACCACCTTTCACTGTGGCGTCATTAGCAACAATCATGCATTCAATACCATGGATTATACCAATTCCTGCAATTAAACCACCGGCAGGTACTTCATCAGGGTATAGTTGATAGCCAGCAAGTTGAGATAATTCTAAAAATGCAGAACCTTCATCAATGAGTAAGTTAATACGTTCTCGAGGTAATAATTTTCCATGGGCTTGATGTTTTTTTCTAGCCGCTTCATTGCCACCTAAAGAAATTTTTTGACAAAGTTGCTCTAAGTCAGTGACTAATTGTTCAGTTGCTTGATAATTTTGAAGATATTAGTCTGATTTTGCATTTATTTTTGTTTTTATCGTTGTAATAATTATTATTAAGAATATTTTTTACCAGTTATATATCCTAAAAGTCCACCAATAATGATTCCTTCTATTGTTAAACACCATTTTTTATCATCAGGACTTGATTGTGAATCAAATGCTTTAATCCCACAGTAAATAAAGGC
>JBFWPS010000131.1:0-5716 GCA_050249855.1 Gammaproteobacteria bacterium | reverse complement strand
TCAATAATAAACACCTGAGGCTAAGTAATATTATAATTTGGTGGATTAGGCGCTAAAGCGCCTTAA
This sequence comes from Gammaproteobacteria bacterium, assembly GCA_050249855.1. Lineage (GTDB taxonomy): Bacteria > Pseudomonadota > Gammaproteobacteria > JBGSLN01 > JBGSLN01 > JBFWPS01. Next base: position 5,650 of record JBFWPS010000131.1, on the reverse strand, counting down.
ACCACCATTATGCTATGGTGTATTACGGCGATTTCGCGCCTAATCCACCCTACCTAAGCTATCATCTATAAAAGTTTCTTATATGAATACACCTATTCATTTAATTGTTGGTCTTGGAAATCCGGGTCCTGAATATGAGCAAACGCGTCATAATGCAGGTGTATGGTTCTTGCAACAACTAGCCGATCAATATCAACAAACTTTTCACTTTGAAAAAAAATTTCATGGACAATGTGCTCGTATCAATGTAGACAATCATGATTGTCATCTGCTTATTCCGGAAACATTTATGAATCATTCTGGGAAAGCCGTTCAGGCTATTAGCCAATTCTATAAAATAGCACCAGAAAATATTTTAATCGTACACGATGAGTTAGATTTACAAACAGGGACGATCCGTTTGAAATTTGATGGAGGACATGGTGGCCATAATGGACTTAGAGACATTATCGCACATTTAAGCACACCTAAATTCCATCGCTTAAGAATTGGGATAGGACATCCAGGTTCATCAAAACATGTGTTAGATTACGTATTAAAAGCACCAAATCGAGCAGATCATCAGTTAATAATGGATGCCATTTCAGATGCATTGGTTATAACATCCAATATCCTTGCAGGTGAAATGCAAAAAGCCATGCATCAATTACATAGCGATTAATATTTAAAAAGGAAATATATTTATGGGATTTAAATGTGGGATTGTAGGCTTACCTAATGTGGGTAAATCAACTTTATTTAATGCATTAACACAAGCTGGTATTGCAGCAGCAAATTATCCATTTTGTACGATTGAACCCAACGTTGGAGTGGTTGCTATGCCTGATCCTAGATTGGACGCGATTGCAGCAATCGTTAAACCACAACAAGTGCTTCCCACAACCATGGAATTTGTAGATATTGCAGGTTTAGTAAAAGGCGCTTCTCAAGGTGAAGGATTAGGGAATCAATTTCTTGCGCACATACGTGAAACAGAAGCCATCGCACATGTAGTACGCTGCTTTGAAGATGAAAATGTGGTGCATGTTGCTGGCAAAGTCAATCCAAATGAAGATATAGAAGTTATTACTACAGAATTAATATTAGCAGACATTGATAGCGTTGATAAAGCACTACAGCGTATGACTAAATCCACTAAAAGTGGTGATAAAGAGGCTATAGCGAGAAAAGCTATGTTAGAAAAACTACGCGCACATCTTGATGAAGGAAAACCTGCGCGATCATTTGAAGTTGAAAATAAAGATGATAAAATTTTTGTTTCCTCTCTTTTCTTATTAAGTAATAAACCAACTTTATATATTGCTAATGTTCATGAAGATGGTTTTGAAAATAATCCTTATTTAGATATCGTCAAAAAAATTGCAGAAGAAGAAAAAGCAAAAGTTGTCGTCGTTTGTGCGGCAATTGAATCTGAAATTGCAAGTTTAGACACCAATGATCGCTTTGCATTTTTAGAAGAGATGGGCTTATCAGAACCTGGTCTTAATCGTGTTATTCGTGCAGGATATGAATTATTAGATTTAGAAACCTATTTTACCGCTGGTGTTAAAGAAGTACGTGCTTGGACTATTCGAAAAGGTTCTAGCGCCCCCCAAGCCGCTGGCAAAATTCACACGGATTTTGAAAAAGGCTTCATACGTGCCGAAGTCATTGCCTATGAAGATTTTATTCAATATAACGGTGAACAAGGAGCCAAAGAAGCCGGTAAATGGCGCTTGGAAGGTAAAGACTATATCGTCGCAGATGGCGATGTGATGCATTTTAGATTTAATGTTTAATTATTTATAAAACTTTTGCGAAAAATAGAGTTGTCATTGCTAGACCTGCGTTTTTTGCAGGTCGTGGCAATCCAGTACTGCATTAAAATAGTTGTAGGGCGGGCAAAACGTGCAATTCTGATGAAATTAAATTAAGTACCTGTTATGTGCACGTGTGCCCGCCATAAGGCCTCTGGACAATGTTTTCTTAAGTTTGAATTTATAAAAAATGGCCGTATTCTCTAAAGATACGGCCACTTTTCTAGTGTTTTTGGCCGTATCTTGTTGAAAAATGGCCGTATACATCAATTACGGCCAAAAATATTTGAAGTTTAGTCTTATCAATATATTTTTTGAACAATCAGAGGAAGTAGCTGCTGATATCATTATTCAATTGTGGGATGCAATTAATCAAATTCGCCCTGGCTCAATTCAAACAATAGATCAACTTTATAATGCTGTCGAATTAGCAAGTCACATCATGCCTATTTTAGAAAATGATCATCTATTTAGATCAAAAAAAGATGGGCATGCTGACATTGTAGAAAGTTTGGAAAACATACCCCTATTTTCACTGACAGACCTGCTTAGAAACACTGAAAATTCAGGGTTTCAAGGTTTGATGACTGCAAGCTTATGGCCCACAAAAACAAAGAAGGGAAAAGAAAAAGATGAGGCGCCTAAAGAAGAAGATAAAAAGCCCAGGAGAAGAAAACATCGAACGTCAGATAAAATAGGAGAATCTTCAACTACCGCTGTTCCTACCAATTCAAGAACCGCGGAGTCGCAGAGCCTAGGATCCAGCGGCTATTTTTCTAAAAGCTTATTTGAGGAAGAAAGTTACGAAAATGCATCAGGATCTTCAGCAACCCACTTAAGATCTTCATTATTTTATGGTTCACCTACAAGCAGTCATTCGGATCCAAATATTACGACGAGTTTAGATCTTTCCTCCGCTGGATCTTGGCCTACAAAACCAAAGAGTTCAGATAAACACTAAAAATAAATACCAAACTGCACGAGCGCTGTGTTGACGATGCGATCGCCGACTGGACGGAATACAATTGGAATACCACCACCCGTTGCAAAATTAGCACTATCATAATTAACTGCGTATTGATATTCAAAACTCAATAATGTATCTGCCCATGGAGAAATGTTAAATACCGCTTCAATCGAACGCTTTGGTAACCATAATGCCAATGCATCACTTGTAAAATCAGCACCAACACCATAAGTACCTGGTTTTCCATGTATTCTAAAGTGTCGAACAAGTTCCATATGATAAGCCGACGGCCTTGCACCAGCACCATTAATACTTAAATCCCAAGGATTGAATGCACGCGTTGCTGTGACATATTCACCAATAACACTATATTTACCTAAATCAATTGAACCATTGATATCAAAACCAGGCGCACCATTGGTTCTTAAATTTTCTGGACCAAATGCAACACCAAAACCTTGGAATGGAATAATAGCTGGTGCACCATTGGATAAAAAGCCTTCTGATTCCGCAATATTTGAAATCACACCCACTGCTATATTTGCATGTCCTGTCTTCATAAACTTACTTGAAAATCCAAGGTTAATACCGGCACCTGTGTGATTATTTCCACTCGTTGCGCCACGGAATGTGTAAACCGAACCAAATAAACCTTCACCAGGGCGATAACCTAATGCAACAGCCCTTGCACGCGTACGACCTAATAATTGCGTTTGTGTCGCAATTGGGAAATACGTTCCATACTGTCCAAATGGCACGTAAAATTGCCCTGTCGTTACATACCATGGTGAATGCGTTAAATTACCAATGATAAGAAATGCTTGTCTTACAAATAAACGTGAATTTGAAGGACGATTGGGAGAGAAGAAACTATTATCATAGTTAAAGGTCATTAAGCCAGTCACACATTTATTTAATATAATAAATGTATCTAACTCCGTTCCTGTTAAATCTATTGTTGCATTATGACTTTGTGCAGCTTGTACTTCAATTTTACCACCGAGCTCTATCCATGGATGTTGTTCGACTGAAATATCATATTGTGCTAATAAACGTTCGATGACTTTTCTTTGTTCCAACAAATGTACGTCAAGGTTAACACTGGATTGATTCACAATTAAATCCGAACCATCGTAAGCTCTATCTAAACTGATGTATGGGGATGAAAATACAGGTAAACCTAATACGGATATCGCGCGACTCACAGATGGCAACGGTAAAGCTTGTGTCGGTTGCCAATCTTCTGAAAGCGTATCTTCTGTAGAAGCAACTTGTTCTGTGTAATTAAGGTTATCAGCCGAACTTGGTGCTACTGCAACATAACTCGTTTTATGAGAGGTTTCGGATAAATTTGATTTTGAAGCAATCCATTTAATCGGAATTTTTGATGCCGTTTTAGTTTGAATAACCGCAGTATTATTGACGTCACTTTGCGTACGAACATCTTTATTAGCGGCAATAATTACATTTTTGCCTTTTTTATTTTCAGCTGTTTTTAAACGTCCTTGTAAATAAACAACTTTATTTTGTAATTGTGTTACTTGACCTTCTAATTGAGCCATACGCGTATTCATTTGCTTCATCAAAACAAGCATTTCTTTTTGATCGTTAGCATCTTCTTTTGCTGCATAAGTCAAAGGTGAACTTGCTAATAATACGGCAGCCGCAAGTGTGAGCATTTTTAATTTGGGCATATAAACCTCTAGTGGAATTCTTTGTTATAGGGCTTACGAATAACAACACCGTCATTGCGAGGTCCCTGTTGTTTGCGTACCGTAGCAATCCAGTGCTGCATTAAAATAGATAGTCAGCTCTGGATTGCTTTGCTACCGCTCCCTTGTGACAGCTTTGGTTTTCGTAAACTGACAAGGCGTAAGATGAGTCAAATTACCTGAGAGAATGAGGATTAGCAAGATCCCAAAATAAAAAAATACCACTATAAATTGATAAATTTTTCTTGACAGATACTAGATATAGTACGTTAGTGTTTTTAGAAAACAAAATGAAAATAAAATAAACGATAAAAATTATTGCTCAAGCAACTTGCCAATTTTTGACTCTGTTCCTTCTATTAAACGAGCAATATTATCAATATGTCGCCAAATCAATAAAATAGCCATCAAGGCCACTGGAACAAAATCACTAAAGTACCCTGTAGCCCAAGGAGAAATAACAGTTGCTCCAAATGCTGTGATAATACTGGCTAAAGAAGAGTAACGTGTAATTAAAGCAACAACCATCCAAATCAGTATAGCCCACAAGCCTAACCAAAATGATAGTGCTAATATAGCACCTAAAAAGGTCGCGATTCCTTTTCCACCTTGAAATCTAAAAAATATAGGGTAAATGTGTCCGAGTACCGCTGCAAACCCGATAAAACCTAGTGCAAAATGGGGAATATCAGTCAAACAAGCGAAAAAAACCGGAATAAAGCCCTTCAACATATCTAAAAACAAGACAATCAATGCTGCTTGTTTACCGCCCACACGTAAAACATTGGTAGCACCAGGGTTACCCGAACCCAGCGTTCGTGGGTCAGGCAAGTGCATAAATTTACAGACTACAACAGCGCTTGAAATTGATCCTAAAAGATAGGCAAAAATTAGAAAAAAAGTGAGCAATTGCCACATGTTCAGGTCCTTCTATCTAGTATTATCACGATAGTCTCAATTTACAGATAATGACAAAGCTTAGCAAGTCTTATAGCTTGCAACAACCGGTGTATGATCAGAAGGACGTTCGTTTTTTCTAGGTAATTTATCGATACTGCAATTTTCACAATCTTTTGAAAATTTTGTGCTCGTAAGAATATGATCAATTCGCAAACCCATATTTCTTCTAAAGGCTGCTTGGCGATAATCCCACCAACTATAACTTTTTTCTGCTT
>JBFWPS010000130.1:0-5717 GCA_050249855.1 Gammaproteobacteria bacterium | reverse complement strand
AGGTAGCCCAGCTTTAACAATCAGTATCATTTTATTGGGTTCAATCCTCTAAAAAAATCAGGATCCATTGCAGATAAATTAACTGGATTCGTTTGACTGTCTTGATCTTCTAAAATTATTTTAAGTGTTGCTTCTGATAAATCCATAATTATTTTGATTGGTAATCCAAAACGAAAGGCTGCAAGATGTGTTTTAGTAAATTCCGGATTTAGTGCATATTGAACTGGTACTCCATCAATAATACCTCTATAACGATAGGGATCAGAAGGGTTACTAAACGCTTCCTCACTTGATATTATATTAATTAATTTTATAACATCCTGAACCTTAGAAATTTTTTGTTCCCAATATCGAATTTGTTGAATAACCTCTGGATTTAAAGATGACAAACTAATTATCGAATAAGCAAAATGGTCAACATATTCAGAAAACAATGCAATCAAATCACCTGTCAGTCGTAAAGCTTCTGCAGGATGGTCACTAAACACCCTTTTTTGATTTGCAGAATGAGCTGAAGAAACATTACCTGCCGGATGATATCCATCGATCGTCCAAAGCAAATACATTAACGAGGTTTTAATTTTATCAGCTCGCGCTTCAGTAAAGTTCGTTGCGGATAGTTTTCCTTGTAATAGACAATAAATTATAGGAAAAAAATCCTCTTCAAATCTTTCCGAGCGAAAAACATCACTAGCAGTAAAACCAAAAACATAATCGTAAATCACACTAAAAGATGAAAGAATCATTTACTTTAAATTCTGGAATTTTGTTAAAGTGTTGTTTTATTTTTAAATGTATATTTTTTCTATTTGATTTCTGCTTGCTATTAGTTTCATTCAAGTATTTTTCTGAAGGAATTAATTTGAAATCAATATCTTCAGACATTCTAAAGGTATTTTGATAAACTTTTGCAAGAGAAGTACCTCCAGAAAAAACCAGTTTGTAACTATCTAAATCGAGTGTGCTGATTTCTTTTATTACTTGAACAGCATAATAATCTTTTTCAACCAAAGATGGATTTGCTATACCTAGCTCATCTGCAACGTCAGTGAAAAATGATGCATCAATTTTCATGACACCTTCTTGATTCGTAATTTAAATTTATCTGTTCCAATTTTACGATTAAAACGTCCAATTACAACAAGCGATGTATTAGCTGGTATTTGTGTGCCTCCTGCTTGATAAGAGACAGTTGCATCAGATTCTTTCCATTTCTTTTTTAACCTTGTTAATGATTCTTTGGCAACTTGATCAAACCCACCGATTGCAGCAAGCATAGGTTTTCCAGATAGTCGATTGAGTCGTGCTTTTGCATATAATCCATAGCCAAATTTTATAAGCCTCTTTTCTTTAACAAGTCTATTTAAAGACCTTCCAACTTGGTCGTAACCACCAAGGTCTTTAAAATCAGCGCGAAGAAAAACTTGACGTTTTGAACAGTTAATTTTTTTACCGATTTGGTCTTTTAATGTTTGTATTTTCAACCTAAATACCTTCATATCATATTGTTATAATGTAGCAAAAATACGACAATTTATAATTTATAAACTACTTGGATTACCCTATTTTAGAAGCGCTTATCAGTAACTGAGAACAAAATAACTACCTGAATCATGATGCGTTTCACACAATTGTATCGCATGGACGGATTCTCAATTTTTATTTATCTAGCACTGATGCCTTAAAAAATACAGAACGCTCTATTTCGAGCTCTGCCCTCAGCAATAATTGACTGTTTTTTGATTATAAGGTACAATTATCTACCTTTTCACCATGGGTGAACTATGAAACTTCGTACTTTATTATTATTAATCGGTTTGGCTTTTAGCCCTATTGCGCTAGGCAATCAAATTAGCTTAGATGATAAAATTGGCCAAATGATTATTATTGGTTTTGAGGGGAATGAGGTTAGTAAAAACTCCCCTATTATACAAATGATAGAGAATGACAATATCGGTGGTGTTATTTTATTTGATTATAATCGTAAAACAAAACAGTATGATAAAAATATTGAAAGCCCTACTCAAGTTCAACACTTAAATCAAAAATTACAGTTTTTTACGCAACTTGCAAATTTTACACATCATCGACCTGTACTTCCCTTATTAATCTCTGTTGATTACGAAGGCGGTGCTGTTAACAGACTTAAAAAAGATGCTGATTTTCCTGATATATCCTCTGCTGCCGAAATTGCAAAACTGGGACCAACTAAAGCAAAACAGATTGCAGAATCCATGGCGCTTACGCTATCAACCATGGGATTTAATTTAGATTTTGCACCGATACTTGACGTAAATACCAATCCTGATAACCCGATTATTGGAAAACTAGAACGTAGCTTTTCCTCTGCTCCTGATGAAGTAACAACTTATGGCAAAATATTTTCAAATATGTTTTTACATTATGGTGTACAATGCGCTTATAAACATTTTCCTGGGCATGGAAGTTCTACGACTGACTCACATCTTGGTTATGTAGATGTAACTTCATCCTGGAAACCTTTAGAATTAAAACCTTATCAAGCATTGCTTAACACTCAACATGCTTGCGGAATGGTTATGACTGCACATATCGTTAATAAACAACTAGATGAGTCTGGTCTACCAGCAACTTTGTCACACAAAATACTGACTGGCGTTTTACGCAATCAATTAAAATTTCAAGGTGTTATTATCACGGATGATATGCAAATGAAAGCGATTAGTGAAAACTACAGTCTTGATAAAGCATTAGTATTGGCAGTGAATGCTGGCGCTGATATGTTAATTTTTGGAAACCAATTATCTGACGAACCACAAGATCCAAAAGAGATTATTAATATCATTGAAACTAAAGTAAAAAATGGTGAAATTTCTCAAAGCAGAATAGATGAAGCTTATCAACATATTATTACCTTAAAACAATCACTTTATAATTAATCAACAATTTATACTCTAAGGAAACATATTATGAAAAATTCAGGTGTATCGGCTTTTGATGACGAAAAAGGACTACTGCAAGATGATGATAAACAACTGTTGGCTATGCTTGTACAACGAAGCCTTAATGGCGATAAAAACGCGCAAGATCTTTTGATGGCCACCCTTTCACGGAGAGATGCAAGAAGGTCAGAAGGCCTATTAGACAATGCAAACGACGAAGAAGATTCAAGTGAAAATAATAGCGATCATGAGGCAAGTTCTAGCACAATCGTTGAGACCGAAGAAACTAAACAAGTAAAATTACTGATTAAGGCTATCAATGATGCTCTTGTGCAATATCCTAAGGATCCCTCATGGTTAACAACATTTCCCCAAGATATTACACCCAGTTTATTAAATACTTATAGAGAACCTATATCTAGTAACAAAAATCCAACATTTAATTTGGTATTAGAAGATTTTTTCAAGAAAATTCTTCCCTATTTAGATGCTAACAAATCTGAAGGTTTTTGCACCTATCTTTTCAATCAGCTGAAAGCCTATCCAAGTTTAGTGGAAAAACTAAATGATCTTTGGTTTTATCCTAGAGGTATCATGTTAGTGCTTGATCCACAAACTGATTATACAAATTCAAATTCTACCTATGCATACGGCATTGCTTTTAAAGCTATTCAGGCATTATCTTCACCCGCCTATGAAAATGCGGTACTACCATTAGCGCCCAATAATGTAAATACATATAATTATTTTGTTTCATGTGTAGCCGAAGCGGCAAAAAATTATATTACCTGGTACGCTGGCCGTACAGCTACAGATGGTTTCCACTTGATTGGTTTTTGGAACACACATGATATAGACGGAACAGATCGTGTATTAAAGCTTTTTAACGATTTACAACACTCATCAGATTTAGAAAATGTATTAGAAAAAATAGTCGATTATTTCTGTCACGATAGCTTTGGCGCAAGAACGCGTTTCAACAACCACTCATTTTGTAGTTTTTTATTTAATAGCTTGAAAAATGTTAGAGATAAAAGAAACGACGCAAAAGTAACCATGCTGTGTGAACTCAATTCTAATTGGTTTCAACCGCGTGGTTTTGATTTAGATCAATTACTCAAAGATGTAGATTATACAAAGCCTTCAAATCGTTAGAACACACACCGGAACATTCACAGTACCTACTTGATCGCCAAGGCAAGTGGTTTTTTCAATAGTAGACATTAGATTCTTCCTCTCCCCAACTCGTTGGGAGAGAAGGTTGGGGTGAGGGGGTAAAGGGTTTAATTATCTAACTACCCCCTCACCTCAATCCTCTCCCCTTTTCAGGGGGAGAGGAAGTATTAGAATATTGAGCTTGTTACTACAAACGCTCAAAAAATCTTACGTTTCTAACACTATATTGACTGCAAACGCGTTCATCTGTCACCGCAAAACGAATTGATAAGATATGTTTTGACACTAGCCACGCAGTTGCTGCATCCATAGGGACTAACAAACGCACTCCAATGCCATTCAATTGAAGCGTCGTTGTTTTCGGATCTTTATTGGTTGCTGTATTCCATGAAATCGCAATCAAAGGTACACTAGGTGCATCTTTTGCGACTTGGCAGTCAAAATCAAACATCATTATACCTGCCGTATTGCCAGTTAAATTAAGCTTTGAAACATCCCACTGTATAAAAGCACCATGATTTTCCACTGCATAGGTATCATCACCCAACGGTTTAATTGCATGGGTAGTAATAGGCGTATCAGCATTAATACTCGCCGTTTCTTTAATCGTTGATTTCAAATGCTGATAGGAACGCCCGAAAGCTCTAGGAATTGATTTTAAATCATCAACTCTAGAAGTTTCTTGAATTAAATTAGATGGTTTATCATTAATGTCGGAAATTTCTTGTACGTTTAAACCTCTTAGTTTCGCAACATGATCATTTCTAACCATCCAAATATAATTATCAATTTTTGCAATTTTATAATTTTTCAGTGAAGTAAGATAACGATAAAGGATTGGAAAACGCAAACTATTCGGACCACCATCACCTATATAATTATCACCGTTTAACAAAATCAAAGGTGGTTTAATTTTTTCAAGTGATGCTATTTCACGATATTGCTGTGCTTTAGTTGGTGTATTATAAACCGCACCTGTTTCAATGGGTAATTTACGATTAAAATAATAATATTGTGCATGACGATAAGTTAAATCTAAATAAGTTTCATCAGGTGCTAGTACTTGTGTGAACACTTTATTCAGAGTAGCAAGTCTTTTTTGCATTTCAGGTTCTACAATCGCACGCCCCATTTGTGGAACACCGTATGATGCACCTTCACTTAAAACATTAGGATCAAGTACATTGACTGGTTGAAATGCATAACCACGACCGAAATTTAAATTACCAAAGTAAGGCACAATCATTCCTGCTAATAAAATCCAAACAGCTGCTTGTCCCGCTAGATTTTTATTCTTGCGTACGACAAATATCAAAATTGGCAATAACAAAAAGATGGACCAAATGCTTGCGAAACCAAGGCGAGTTGCAACACTCGGATCAATTCGTCCCGCCGCACGAAAAATAAAAATCAAGGTTAAAATAAAAATTGGGATAGCATAAGCCAGTATTAATTTTTTTGTTTCAGACGCTTTCTCAACGCTTGTTTTTAATATCAGTAACCCAGCCCAAATGGTGATAATCAACCAAGATGCTCGAACTATTTCAGAAAGCCAAGGGTTAAAATCAAATGTTCCAAAGGTTTGACTCCAAGCATTAGAATAAGCAATGGTATTAACTG
>JBFWPS010000129.1:0-5744 GCA_050249855.1 Gammaproteobacteria bacterium | reverse complement strand
TTTTAATTATAATAGTACCCAACATTTCATGGGAGATATACAATGGCTCAGATAGATCCACTTGTTCAGCAGAGAATATACAGCATTACTCACCCACGTAGTCTGAGTGAGATTGCTCCACTTTCCTATCGCAATCGGACCGAATATGATAAATATGTTGATAATATTGACCACCCTTACAGGTTTTATACCATAATGACCAATCAACCTAGTGTCGCTATTCCTCATTTAAAGAAAGACTCCATTCCCGAACAAAGAGTCCATATTTTGAGAACCCTTGCTAGGAATGAAAGGCAAGAAGAATTAACTAATCGCCAAATACAAAAAATTAAAAAGGATGCTAGTGATTTTGAAAACTTTATAAAAAATATAATAAATGGCGAACAAATTGAAAATCTTGGCTCCATTCCAAAGTTTGACTTACTACTAATGTCATATTTCTTCGTGATATTTAATGACAAAAAATCTCTTACAGTCGATACAGACCTTATAGACGCTTTTCTGAATTTTCTCTCTAAATATAATCCTGAAGTATTTTTTGCTTTCCCTGATGATGTGCCAATCATCACTCGAGAAAATAATGATTACTACTTGGATGCTTTTTATTCTTTACGTCCTTCTTATATTCTATGGGACATAGATATTTTTACAATTGCCAGAAATCAGTTGTTGGAACGCTGGAAAGCCAAAATGCAGGCAGATCCCGAGTTGACAAAAGCATATCTGTTAGAATACGGCTCAAAGCAAATTAGTTATCAAGAAAGCAATGTACCAGGTGAACTTCCCACCCCTGTAGCTAACCCAATCTTCAAAAAACGTTTAGAGGATGGTTGGTTTAATAGCGACGGTGTAAGAGCGATATATCGCTTTGCTACAGAACAACATTACTCTACTACAAATCAAGCTATCATGTGCTTACGATACATATTAGGACATTACCTTTCAACTAAATTGGGATTAACAGGCTCAATTAGCGATGTTTCTGAAGCTGGAAACTTACATAAAATAATAAGTACTGATGGTGACATACGAACGCTTTCAGACACTTCTAACGATCATTCTTCAACTATTACACCCGTTACCGATAATACAGATGATCTATTATCGCTCATAAAGGACGATGTTGAAGCTCTAGCTCAGGATGTTAATTCAGACCAAGATGTTGAAGCTCTAGCTCAGGATGTTGATTCAGACCAAAGCGAAGAAGATCATGAAGACGATGACAATTCACTTTCAAATGATAGCTCATCTTCAAGCGATGACGGAGATGAACTAAAAGAACAGTTAGAAGTAGTTACCCCTCCTCGTAGACAATCTTCTGCACATCCTTTAGTACCTGCTATTCCCTTAACTTCTTCTAAAGATAAATTGGGTATAGAGGATGATCTAGAAAGCTCTGTTCCCGATGGGAGAATGCCAAAACCATTAGACCAACTTGTTCCTTACGACTCCCAAATAAGTGGTGGATTACCCCTCCCAAGAACAAATTTCGAGAACCGTGATGATCTATATGCTCAAGCTGTAAGTGGTGGTAATCCAGTTGATGCTACCGATTTAAGTGCACGCATACCTGCGTCACCATTGAGTGCGGCCCCTTCACCAAATGTTTCTGTGGGTGAATTTTTTTCACCGTTACCCTCTGCCGACAATCCTCCTGATATAACTGCATTTTTTTCACCAGTTGCTTCTGCTGAGGCTGAAGGTGATTCAAAGCCACTTTCTGTTGGCAGTAATCCACACTCACTGTCAGGTCAATCTGCTAAAAGAAGGCGGCCTGCGCTACCAGACTCTCCATACAAAGCACCAGCATCATCGGGGCCAGCAAATTCAAATTAGTACTCACACAATATCTACACAAAAGAGCGAATTTTAAATTCGCTCTTTTGCTTTATGTAAGTATCTTAATATTTTGTTAATAATTGTACACTATGGTTATAATATAGGCTTATTGTCCTATAGGATAGGTGTACGATGGGTAAACCAAAAGAAAAACTTCATAGTATTTATGACTGGCTCTTAAATGAAGAGACCTTAGCAAATCGTTTATCTTCTTTAATTAATACCGCTAGTGCTGGGGCTGGGACCATTATAGGACTGGTCAGCGAATTAGATGATTTGCTTAGTACTCAAATGAGTTATTCCATTGAATCGAACTCTGACTTTGATTTTTGTTACCTACAATTAATCTTATTCGGTGCATTTGTTGCAAGTGCTGTTGCAGGTCATCAGTTTTTTAAAACACGATTTAGATATAAAGATACACAAGAAGGTCTTACAAAAGGCTTACCCTCGGAATATGCTGATAGGATCACTGAAAATCCTGATGTATTTATAGATGACATCAATCATTTACTGCTTGATTTAAAACTACCATTTCACTTAAAGCAAAAGCAAACGCTACGCACACTAAAATTCAAACGCGGAAAACTTCGAAAAGAAACAAATATTGATGAATCAAGCAATGCACCATCGGGAAATAGATTTTGGGATCCACTCAAAAAATTCTATCAAAATTATATTTATAAACCTTCCGTATGGCTTGCTGAAACTTTTATTCTGCCAGCATTTCAAGCGCTTAATATTAGTGTAAGCACACATAAGATCGCATTAATTCTTAGTATTATCTTGTCAATTATTATTACTGGCAGCGTAGCAACAGGCGCTGCTGCTGCAATAACAGGTACTGCAACTTTATCAACCTTAACTTTTGGATTGGTAGTTGGCGTTCCCCTTGCATTGGGGGCAACCTATTTATTATTAACCTACAGTAGCAATATTTGGAACGCAACAAAACGACTTTTTACAACCGGTAAATTGTTCGCTGATCCCGATGATTTATCAAAACAAGAAGAAAAACAGCTTATCAAAACATTAGCTCAAAATCTTGCACTTGAATCAGAACGTTATCGTTTAGCTGAAGAACATGGTCACGCAACACGTATGAAACGAAGTAAGATTAGAGCATTTACAGATAATTACAGAAAAAAAGCAATAAAAGACGCATCATTTAAAACTTTTCATCCACTAAGAATAGCAGAAGATAATGAGCCATTTGATAGTAAAAAACTTGAAAAACCGACGGGCATTTGGGAAAACATGAAATATTATTATAATCGTTCAAAAGAATGGTTAGATAATTCAACAGCCCGTGTTGCATTTAGTGGTATTAGTAGTTTTGTCAATAGCTTTATTTTAACTTCCAGCATTTTTTGGTTTCTAACCTTTGTTGTTTCTGGCATTCTTATTTTAGCAGGTGTTAGTTTAGGTGGCAGCATGGCAGCAGCACCTGCTGGTTTAGTCTTAGCAGGTATTGGTGTTGGTGTATTAGCTGCAGCGGTTGTCGGTTCAATTTATCTTGTCAAAACCTATCTTGATGAAAGAAAACATCAATATGCAATGAAAGAAAGCCCTGAATTAGAACCCAAGCTACTTGAAAAACGCTCTAAAAAACTAAAAGAACGTGAAGAAAAACTCAATTGGAAAATAGAAAAACTAAAACCAGAGATCATAAGATACAATGATTATGTAGATCATTATAATAAAAGTTCTGCTTCAGAACCTAATTTTAAACCCATGGAAAAAATTAATATCAGTGACCTAAAAAATGAATTTGATATCGAAGCTTTTAAAAAAAAAAATATTCTATTTAAAGATCAAGGTAGTACCTCTCCTTGGTTTATTCAAGGCCCATTGAATTTTATTCGTTCATTTGGTAGCGGTGCAAGCATGGAAAAAAATGCACTTTTAATACTTGCTATTACATCGGTTGCTTTTACAACAGGCCCCGTTGCTATCACTATTGTTGCTGTGTTTGGTACTGTGTGGGGGATTGTATCGCTAGTAGGTAGTGCTATCCATCGTGATAATGAAGTCTACCGTAAAAAATTAGCAAAAGAAAACTTTGAATTAAAGCAAAAAGAAGCTTTTATGGATAAAATAGAACATGATATTGATGGCTTATCAGATGAAATTGATTATGCAAATGCTTGTTTAAATGATTGGGGCAATGGTGAAAAAGTTCCTAACGAACCAATACCTGAGATAACGAATAAAAAAGTATTAAAATCAGAACCATTACCAGGTCATAATCCTGAAAGTTTATTCGATCATCATCACGAAGCGCGAGAACGTATGCTGATTGCAAAAGAACAACTTCAATCAGAACTTGAAAAAGTAGAATCAGTTGAGGAAGATAGGAACACACACGCTATTGAACAGAATGAACGGTAAGAATATTTTATTATAGGTCATCCGAAAAAATAAAGCCGTCATTGCAAGCGTATCGAAACAATCCAGAGCTGATTATTTATTTTTATACAGCACTGGATTGCCACGGCCCGCAAACAACGCGGGCCTCGCAATGACAGCTCCGTTTTTTGTAAATCCTGTTTTAACTTCTTGCTTGAATCATTAAAGCTTTCATATCGGAAACTGCCTTTCTAAAGCCGACAAAAATCGCTTGTGCAACAATACTATGTCCTATGTTTAACTCGATAAACTCAGGAATTTGAGCAATTGCTGTAACATTTTCATAATGTAATCCATGACCTGCATTCACATGTAAGCCTTTTCTATGGGCGTATTGTGCTGCTTTTTGAATATGCTCTAATTCAGCTTGTTGTTCATCAGAATGCTTGGCATCAGCATATCGACCGGTATGTAATTCAATATAAGGTACATTGCATGCTAATGCTGCATCAATTTGTGCGAAATCAGGATCAATAAATAAGGATACTTGAATACCCGCATCGGAGAGCTTCTTACAAGCTTCTTGAATTTTTTTAAGTTGATCTTGAACGTTTAAGCCCCCTTCTGTGGTTAACTCTTCCCGCTTCTCAGGAACTAAACAACAAAATGTGGGTTTTACTTTTAAAGCAAATTCAATCATTTCATCAGTTACGGCCATTTCTAAATTCATTCTGGTTTTTAAAGCCGCTTTTATTGCTAATACGTCTTTGTCTTGAATGTGACGTCTATCTTCTCTTAAATGTAAGGTTATACCATCAGCACCTGCTTCTTCAGCTAACTTTACTGCTATAAGAGGATCAGGATAAATAGTTCCGCGTGCCTGACGTAAAGTTGCTACATGATCAATATTCACACCTAATAAAACTGGATGATTCATTCTTTATTTCCCAGTTACAAACAAACTACGACTAACAATCGGTTTATTTCCTATTAATGAAGCAATGGCTAATCGTGTTACACGTTTTGCTGTTTTTAAAACTGCTTGATCACTAAAGTCACCCAATTGAATCGCAATCAAATGAGCGCCTAAAAAAGCTTGTGCATTTTGAGTCGAGTGAATATATTGATCGGATTGAGCTGCACTGATTACGCCATGCTGTGCGCGATAATAATAAAATTTCTCAGGGTCTACTGTCAAACCATTTTCAAATACATGATCTAATTGTAATCCATACCCTAGCGATGTTAATAATTTTAGTTCAAACGTTCTTAATAACGGTTCAGGATTTTGACGTTCAAAAAGAGCTAATAAAGTATTTTCATAAGACGAAAACAAATCTGTGTGCATATCATAGCGTGTTAAAACACGGCTTAGTAGTTCATTCATATATAAACCACTTAACAAATATTTTTCAGTTAAGATCAATGGTTTACTATCAATTTCAGCAACTTTTAAAGTTCCTAATTCATTTTTTGCAAACCATTCAATTTGTAGCGGTACAAATGGCTGTAGAATACCTTTTAATGCTGATTTAGCACGTTTAGCACCACGTGCC
>JBFWPS010000128.1:0-5748 GCA_050249855.1 Gammaproteobacteria bacterium | reverse complement strand
ATCTATGTAAGCATAAATTTTTGTGAATTTACTAAATGCACGAGGTAGTAATGTATGTGTAAGCTCATCTTTTAACTGTAGTTTTTCTTTTTGACGTACTTTACGGGCCTCCATCGTTTCAATGTGATTAATTTTTTCCTGAAGTTGTTGACGGATAACGGTCGCAGGTAATAATTTTTCCTCAATCTGTAGAGAAAATATTATATTACCATCAATCGTTCGTGTTAACAAAGGATTAGCTTCATCTTCTAGTGGAGGAACCCAACCATTTGTTGAAGGAAGTGAAGGTAAACATTCAGAAAAAGCAAAAGCATTTAATTTTTCTTCTAAATTAGTTACGACTTGATTTAATTGAAATACTTGTATTTGTTTAAATAGCATGTGAATCCTTAAGTAAGTTTACCATTGATTAATTATATGGATCATATTAATCAACACAAGAGAATATTTAAAAAATATTATTGTTATCATCTTAAAAATATTATACGCTAAAAGAATAAATATAACTATAATTGGAATTTTCACATGATATATATTCGTCCTGCAAATCAACGTGGTCTTACAAAGATTAGCTGGTTAGAAAGTTTTCATACATTTTCATTTGATCAATATTATGATCCTGATTATATGAGCTTTGGTAATCTTCGAGTTATTAATGAAGATACAATTTTTGGAGGTGGGGGCTTTGATGCTCATCCCCATAGAAACATGGAAATTTTAACCTATATAATTAGTGGAAAACTAAAGCATCAAGATAGTATGGGTAATGGTTCAGTCATTTCGCCAGGTGAAATACAACGCATGACAGCAGGTTCAGGTGTGCGGCATAGTGAATTTAACGATTCTAAAACGGATCCAGTTCATTTGCTACAAATTTGGATTTTACCAAATCAACATGATTTAACACCTAGTTATGAGCAAAAATCTTTTGATCAAACGCAAAAAAATCAACTAATTTTAATTGCTTCACCAGAAAAAAATGATGATGCTGTGACTATACATCAAGATGTTAATTTATATGTTGCTTATCTAGAATTAAAAAATACTATACAATATTCATTTTCTGAAAATCGTAATGGTTGGTTACAGCTTATTAAAGGGAATGTGAAAGTAAATAACGAGATCATATCAGCCGGTGATGGTGTTGCGATCGACAATAAATCGCAATTAACCGTTCATGCTCTTACTGATGCAGAGTTTTTATTATTTGACTTTAAGGTTGAATAATTTATTAACGAACAATTTTTCGAATCAAAGTTACCAGTACGATTAATATAACTGCACCTACAATCGCAGCTATCAATAAACCTAACCAACCTGTTGCGATGATCCCTAATTTTCCGAAAACGAATGTTCCAACGAAAGCACCAATTACGCCGAGTAAAATGTTCCTTAAAATACCAAATCCACTACCTTTTGTGATTAAGCCGGCAAGCCAACCAGCGACTAATCCGATAACCAGTGTGACTAGGATCCCATGCATTTGCATATAATCTCCAAATTATTAGAAACGATATAATCTAGCATAGCTTGATAAACGGAGTAAATGAATAAATATGAAAATTTAAAAACAAAACAATTATTTATCGATAATTTGCATGGAACAAATTATTTCACTTGGAGTAGCTTTATTGACAGGGATTGCGTTTGCCTTAGTTTCTTGAAAAATCGATGTGCCTTTAAGTTGGTTAGCAGACTGGCTGTTTAAACCAGGAATATTATAACCCACAATATAACCACGATTATCTGAAACCATAACTGAGAGATTGCCACCTGAAAAGTTATGCTGTATTTGACTTCCAGCATAGTTCCATGAAAGACCTTTGTTAATAACGATCAGTGTGTTGAATTTCGGATCTGAAAAATAATAATCCTTAATCAGCAGGCCTGTTTCATCAGAATAGCAAGTGATGACTACATATTTAGCTAAAGCTAATTGAGGAATAGAAATCAAAAAAGCAGAAAAAAGTATAATAAATTTTAGAATTTGAAATTTCATGCTTTATTCACTAGTATTAAGTAAGCTTTGAATCTAGAATAAATGTTTATCACGGAGAAATGATATAAATTTTTTAAGAAGATTTCAATTTAAAAGTTGATTTTGATTATAGTGAGTATTTATAATAACTCAAATGATATTAAAATAGGAACGCCATGGATTTTTCCCACTTCTATGCCAAATTAATTGGTTATTACTTCATTATTGTAGCGCTGTGTATGTTCTTGAATCCCAAAAACATGCGGTTTTTTATTACAGAAATGCAGCAGAATAAATCGTTAGTGATGTTTACAGGTGCTATTAGTATTTTATTTGGTTTAATAATTGTTTTGACACATAACTTATGGTTTGGTTGGCCTATTGTCATAACTTTGTTAGGTTATATTTCAGTCATTCGTGGTATCGTACGTTTATGTTTTACAGATTGGTTAGCACAATTAGCACCACGATTCACTGAAAACAAACCTTATTACGTTACAAGTTCGATTATATTAATATTTGGCGTAGTTTTACTCTACTGTGGATGCCTTACTATGTGATTTTCATAAATTAGTGAGGTAATTTATAAATTTTTATCAACCCAATGTTTGGCTTTTTCTTGAATTGCATGATCTGCATTCTGATAACTTGGGTGCGATGATTCCAATGTAATTGGATGTACACATATTTCTTCAGCTGGAGTAGGGTATACGATTTCAGCAGAAGCACCAAACTGACCAGCTTCACCATAAATTTCATATCTGATATCACAATGTTTGTATTTGAATTCAATATATTCTGTCATGGTTGTTTACCTCGATTTTAATGAAAATAAAAATAATGAAAACAAGATTACAATGGCTTCAATCAGTGGAATAAAACCACCTAACATATGCACAGGATCTAACATACATCCCTCCATTTTTAAATAAAAACTTTATTAAAAGCAAGAGTTAAAATGTAAACATTGATAGTTGATTAACAGTTACTATTTTATTTTCTTTGATAAAGAATGCTGTAAGATATGTTCCTAATTAATGTAATATATTCAGGTGAATCAATATAATTTTGTACGAGGATTTACCTATTTAATAATAATCATTATAATATAGGTATATTTATTCAAGTTGATGAGCTAAAGAAAATAGACAAATATAGCTGTTTCTTACATTATAAAAATTAAGCCAGAAAATTCAGAGCAGCAATTGAGTTTCCATGATCTTAATGAAACAAGAGGATACTCAAGATGAATGAAAAAGAATATTATTTTCATTGTTAGAGAAAAATAGCGCAACAAGACAAAAAAATTATTTCTTAAATGAGATATTTTCTACAGCTACTCTTAAGGGGTTAAGGTCAATATTGTTATTTAGGTAGTGTAATAAAGCAAGCAATAAAAATAAATAATGTCTTAAATTATTATTTATATTGTCATTTTCGTGTAAACTAATCGCCATAGCAAGTGGATAAAGCGGATTATATTTATCTTCACTTGCTTCAACTAATGACTGACTGATTGAATTAACAGCTGATGATGAGTTAGCTTGGATTAGTTGAATGTGGCTGTGAATATGGTTTGGCACAACTTGTGCTATCTGTTAGCTTTAGAAAATCTTTGCTACCAACAATACTTACATGAAAATTATCTTCGCGCGTATAAAATTGATTGTTTATTAATAGAATTGATCAATCGTAACTTATAACTGGTCAAATAACAACAATTATTTAAATAAGGTTAATTTGCAAAAGTAGCGAATTTAAATATCATATTACAATGAATATCATCAACTCATTACCCATTTTAAAGCTTGGCGATAGCGTCGAAATTATTGCACCAGCTTCTAGGTGTACCGATCAGCGATTGAAAGATACGATGTCATTATTAACAGAATGGCATTTGAATCCAATTATATCTGATACACTTTTTGCACCAGATTTACTTTGTGCTAATACAGATGAAAATCGTTTCAATAATTTAAAGAAAGCATTATTTAACCCTGCTACAAAAGCTATTATCATTGCGAAAGGTGGCTATGGCTCTATACGATTACTTTCCAAATTGAATGAATTACAACCGCCTAAATCCAATAAAATATTTGTAGGTATGAGTGATAGTATTTCTTTGCAAATATTTTTACAACAAAAATGGGGTTGGCCAACAATACATGGTACGCTTGCTAAAGATAGAATTTCATTCGAATGAATTATCGCTTTAAAATCTTTATTATTTTCAGAGAATGAGTATATTCAATTTTCTAATCTTGACCTTTGAATCAGCTTGCTAAAAGAAAATGTCATATTAATACATCAGTTACAGGTGGAAACTTAACGATCATACAAACCACTATTGGAACCCCCTGGCAAATTAATACAGATAACAAAATTTTATTATTAGAAGACATTGGTGAGCGTGGTTATCGTGTTGACAGAATTTTAGAGCATTTGCGTCAGGCTGATATTTTTAAAAACGTGGCTGCTGTTTTGCTTGGGGACTTTACTCCTGGATATGAGCCCAATGGAATGTCATTAATTGAACCTGTATTAAAACGTTTTGCTGAAGCATGTGATTTTTCAGTTGTAAAAATAAATGGTATAGGACATAACTATATTAATTATCCAATGCCATTAGGAACTATTTCGGAATTGATTTTAGGTGAAGATCCTCAATTAATTTGTTCTCGTGGAATAAAATAGTGAGAATTATATCTGGGTTCATTTTAAGACATAGGCCAAAATAATCATGAGTTGAAATAACAAAAAAATACTTTATCACACATTAAAATAATAGTATTCGGTTTGATACTCTGTCTTATGATATTAATTACGCTATTTGGAGTCTCTGTGTAAATTTATATTTAAATGTTTTTGTATAAGTCCCGCGGTATATATGTTAACGCCAGGTAATAATATGCTGCGTGTTAAAGATGCGACACTCGCAGTTAAAATAATAACAAACGTTGTATTAAAATCATGTGTTAATTCAATGGTGAAAATAATTGATGTAAAAATTGCGCCGGTTGTTCCAGCAATAAGTCCCGCAATGCCAGCAACAGCAAACAATATATTATCTAGAGGCTGAGTTATTAAATGGTTAGCAAAAATGCCAAAAGCCATCCCAAGTGTTGCACCCATAAATAAAGAAGGTGAAAAAACACCACCAGAACCACCTGAACTTAAAGTTAATATGGTTGTTAATAATTTTGCTAAGCAGAGTAAGATTAAAAATTTAGAATTAAATAAAACATGATTTAGAATATCCTGAATGATTGCGTAACCTAATCCTTCAACATAATAGTATCCTGTAGAATAATAAAATCCATAAATGATTAAACCCACTAAAAACATACCCGCTATATGCCGGGCGTAATCATGATAAAGTAATATAGTTAATTAAAATTTAATTGATCTAGTTTGAAAGCATAGTCAATAGATTCAGCTAAAGTATTAAACTTTTCTACATTTTGCTTAATCTTTACTTTTAGATTGGCCCAATATTTTTCAATAGGATTTAGGTCTGGTGAGTAAGGGGGTAAATATAAAATTTCGCAGCCAGCATTGGTAATAATTTGTTTCGTTGAGTTTGATTTGTGAAATGTAGCATTATCCATCACGATTACATCATCAACAGAGGTGTTTGGCAGTAAAAAATTAAATAACATAGTATCCATTGTGCCTTGATAGCAAAAAGGGGCAATTAAATGCTTGTTCTTAAGCCCTGCAATAAAACTTTCTCGTGCAAAACGCTTGCCTATGCGTTGCCCTGCAATAAC
>JBFWPS010000127.1:0-5771 GCA_050249855.1 Gammaproteobacteria bacterium | reverse complement strand
TATCAAATGGTGACGAATTAACAGATATTAATAATTTTGCACCCTTCTTCACAGCATCATGCGCTGGTTTTGGAAACCAAAGATCTTCACAAATCAGTAAACCAAGCTCTAAACCCTTATAATTGACTACACAAGAATCTTCACCAGACATAAAATAACGCTTTTCATCAAATACGCCATAATTTGGAAGTAATTGTTTTCTGTAATTTGTAATAACTTGTTGATCAAGCATCATCAGTAATGAGTTATAGAGTTTTCCATCTGAGGTCATTTCAGGATATCCCAAAATAATATCGATACCAGAAACAGTCTCACATAACTTAGTAATGGCTTTTTGTATTTGATTATGGAAATCTCGACGCAATAATAAATCTTCCGGAGGATAACCAGATAATGACAGTTCAGGGAAAACAATTAAATCGGCATGATACTCATCTCGAGCTCGCTCAGCACTGGCAACTATTTTTGCCAAATTACCTTCCACGTTTCCAACTAAAAAGTTTAATTGGGCTACGACTATTCTGCATCGCGGTTTATCAGTCATAGTTTCATCTCGATTCAGTGTTGATAGTAGTGTATTATACCCTCTATTTGATGTTTGAGTATAGATAAATGAATCATCAACAAGCTTGGTATTTACAAAAAATGGGCATTGATGTTTGGCTAGATAAAAATCATCTACCCCAAACGCCTGCAGCCAATCTCACTTGGGAAAGCTTGCGCACCTGCGTTGCAGACTGTAAAGCCTGTGATTTACATAAAACACGTACACAGACTGTTTTTGGTGTTGGAAATCAGCAGGCTGATTTACTGCTGGTTGGTGAAGCACCCGGCGCCAATGAAGATTTACAAGGTGAACCCTTTGTAGGCCGTGCAGGTAAATTACTAGATGCCATTCTCTTATCAATAGGCCTTCATCGAAAAGAAATTTTCATTGCGAACATTCTTAAATGCAGACCACCAAACAATCGTGATCCTCTCCCTGAAGAAGTTAATCTTTGTACTCATTTTTTACATAAACAAATTCAATTACTACAACCCAAACTCATTGTCGCTTTAGGTCGAATTGCCGCACACTTTTTACTTGCCACAAATACTTCATTGACTAAGCTTCGAGGCCCTATATATACTTATGGCGAAAATAAAACGCCCTTATTAGTCACTTTTCATCCAGCTTACTTACTACGCTCTCCTCGCGAAAAATCTAAAGCTTATGATGATTGGTTGAAAGTCAAATCAATGATATAGCATTGATTTTATGCTCTTAAGACTATCTTAAGGTTTCTAAGATAACATAGCCAATTCGATAATAGTTCAAAGTTGGAGTTAATCCGGAAAAACATGAAAACTATAACCCGAACAATTGTGAAGAAGCCTATAGCTTTTACACCAATTTATATTATGTACAAGGACCCAATAACCCGAATTTATTCCTTGCTTCACAACATATTGCTTTACCCAAAACGTCCATAAAACTCACAGAAAATCATATAGGAAGAATAGATATGAGAAGAAAACCAAATGTTACCCCACAAACACCAGTAAAAAATAGCCCTTCCACAAGCAATAACTCCAATGACTCTAAGGTGCTAGTAGAGTCACCTTTATCTCCCATGGGTATGAGTCGTGAAACGACAGGCACTGTTGTTATACATGGTAAGCCAGTTCAACAGGTTGTAGATCATACTCCCTGGACTACAGTAAATTTAGAAGATGACCTCTCTGGCGATGAACAGCCCGATCCCCCAAGTGATGAAGAAGGTGGGGCTGAAATGCTAAAGACATTCTTGGAACAAAAGGCAAATTCAAATAATGATGAAGCTTCGACTACTGATCTTGCGGCCTCTGTTGACTTCACAGGCTGGGATGACGTTACAACTCCTACTAAAAAATCTGGTTCTGATCCTAAGATTTATGTTGACTTCTCACTATGGGGTTACAATATAACTTCAACAGAAAAACCACTAGCAGCATTAGACGTACTTGCAATTGTTTGTCATATTGCAAAAAACTACCATAAAGATTCTAAACACAAATGGCATACTGATTGGCAAAATCTTGCAGATGAATTGATTAACAAATTTATCACTACGCAGCATCCAAACGATTTACTTCGTGAATTTGCAGATAGGCTTTTAGCTTATGGAAAATATATTCATGTGCAAAGCCCTAATAGTCGTAGTGCAGGCAGTATGATTCAGCTTGCTCAAAAAATTTATGCAGAAAATCAATGGGCTATGGATACAACAAAGCCCTTACCTAAAACAAACAACGTACTACCTTCTAATATTACTGAACCATTATTCGATTCTAAGAAACTCGATTCCGAGTTTTGTGTGAAGTTATATCTCTTATCCCGCGCTCGTACAATAGCTGATAGCTATTTTGAAAAGAAAAATGCAGGAGATACAGCAGTCCTTCGCTTGATATTTGGAAGAGATAAAGATAAAGCGCAAGCGGCTACAAAGATTGCTAACGATTTAATTAACTTAGAAAGAATTTTATTAGGCAACCCAACATATCTTTCAGTCGATGCTCAACTCTCTAGAACTGAATCTATTTCAGCGTTCATTGTAAGAATTAAAAATTATTTCAAATGTGAATCTGTTGTACAGCCTAAGCCAAATCAAGTTGTAACTGATAAAGACAATCAAAAATTTGGTGAAAATCGTTATGGTGAGATGCTTGCTAATCTTAATGCACTGATGAATAGCTATATGCAACAAGCGCCACAATACTCCATTGATTTAACAACTTTATAGCAAATGTAGGGTGGATTAGGGCCGTAAGGCCCGTAATCCACCGTAACGTTTTGGTGGATTACGGCGCTTTAGCGCCGTAATCCACCCTACAACTTTCCCCCTTTCCCACAACTTGTTGCGGAAAAGAGGGTTTTACAAGCTCAAAAAAAATAGCCAGGCTCTCCTGGCTATTTTTATTAACCTAACTTCTTAGTTCATTAAGAACCTGGTTGGCTAGCTGGTTCAGCAGATGAACCACTGGTAGCAGAAGAACCTTGATCCATTGAATCATCATCAGCCGTCTTTGCTTTATCCATTTTTGAATGCGCAGCATGATGAGATGCATGGGCTTTGCCATGGTGGTGATTTTGTGCTGCATTAGCAAAACCAGAAACGATAAAAGCAGCAGCTGCAACTGTAACAACTAAGCTCTTGATTTTCATAATCGTAAATCCTCATAAAATAATTATTGTTTTTAAAACCCTTACTTCATCCACAGAAGCAAGTGTCATGATGCTACTCCAATTTAATACAAATTCAAGTGGAATTTATTGGTAATTATTTTAACCTAGATTATCATTTATACCCCTTTGAAAAAGGGGGTGGTTTTGCGCTTTGTGCAAAACCGGGGGATTTAACAACGCTCAAAAATCCCCCCGCTTTTACAAAGGGGGCCAATAAAGAAATTTATGATTCAATTTGTGCCAAATCGGACAATTCTCGCACAGCAACGGAGAAGATACTAAAACAACCCACATTTGACTTAATACTATGCAGCACTTTTTGCCAATGCTTTACTAAGAAATCTCGTGCTTTCAACCACTCATCAATTTTACCTGTAATATCTAAAGATTCTTGCTCATGACGCAAAACAGAAATAGCCAATCTTCTTTGCAATAAATCTAAATCATCTCTGCAAGCTTCTCTTGCGAAATTTTCCCATTGGTTATCCACAATATAATTATCTAATTGTTCACGAAACCAATAAAGATCCATACGCTCGCCTAGTGTAAAATAGACATCAGCTAGTTCCATCACATCACACTGATGCTGCTTCGCAGCGTCAATAATATCCAAAGCAGAAATCATCGCACGCTCACCCGCAACAAAACTTGCGACAGATTCTGACACACCTAATTCAACTAGTCGTGTGTAATTCAAAGAATAAATTTCTTTACTGCTTCCTGGCAATAATTCTGGCAAATGTTTACATAATGAAACAATATCTTTAGCAAAATAATTTTGTATATCTTCAAAATTGAAACGTGCACGACGATTACGTAAAAACCATCGAGTAGAACGTCTGGCAAGTCTTGCTAACACACCTAACATCTCTAACTGAATAGAAGAACTAATTTTATTATCTAATCCCTCAATTTCTTTTCTTAATTGTGGAATTGAGAAAATTGCTCGAGCGATACCATAAGCACGAATAATCGCAGCAGTTGGCGCTCCTGTTTGGTTAGTTAATTGATAAATAAAAGTAGTACCTGTTTCATTTACCAAGGTACTACTAATAATCGTTGCAATAATTTCACGTTTTAGTCTATGAGCATTCATTTGTTTTGGAAATTTCGCTCGAATTGGTTCAGGAAAAGCATATTCTATCGCTTTTGATAAATGTGGCCCCTCAGGAATATCAGAATCTAGAATATTCTTCTTAAGAATATTTTTGGTATAAGCAAATATAATTGCCAACTCTGGTCTTGTTAAACCTCTACCTAAAGCTTTTCTCTCATGTAGCTCGTGTTCATCAGGTAAAAACTCTAATTTTGGATCAATATAACCTGACTCTGTTAATTCACGCATATATTGAATATGTAAATCAACATTTCTAAGAGCCAAATGTGCTGATAATTCAATTGATTGCGTTTGATGATAGTTATTATCTAACACTAAACGAGCAACTTCTTCTGTCATTTGTAATAAGAGTTTATCTCGTTGTTTAAGTGTCATATCACCAGAAGTCATCACTTCATTTAAAAGAATTTTTACGTTGACTTCATGGTCGGAACAATCTACACCAGCAGAATTATCAATAAAATCAGTGAAGATCATCCCACCATTGAGATCATATTCAATTCTTCCCAATTGTGTAAATCCTAAATTACCCCCCTCTCCTACTACTCTACATCTTAATTCATTACCATTCACTCGAGTTCCATCAGTTGTTCTATCACCCACATCAAGATTTGTTTCTTTGCTACTTTTTACAAAAGTACCAATACCACCATTCCAAAGTAAATCGACCTTTGCTTTTAGAATATGACAGATCAATTCATTAGGAATAATAATATCTTTTTGAATATCTAATAAAGCTTTAACTTCAGCAGAAAGTTTGATCGCTTTAACATTGCGTGGGAAAACACCGCCACCTTTAGAAATTAATTGTTTATTATAATCGTCCCAACTAGAACGTGGTAAATGAAATAAGCGTTCGCGTTCTTTATAGCTAGTTTCAGGATCAGGGCTAGGATCAATAAAGATATGACGATGATCAAAAGCGGCTAATAGTTTAATGTGCCTAGACAACAACATTCCATTCCCAAAAACATCGCCACTCATATCACCAATACCCACGACGGTGAAGTCTTCATTTTGAATATCCATATCACAACAACGAAAATGTCGTTTAACAGATTCCCAAGCACCACGTGCAGTAATTGCCATTTTCTTATGGTCATAACCAGATGAACCACCAGAAGCAAACGCATCTCCCAACCAAAACTCGTATTCAGCAGAAATACTATTTGCAATATCTGAAAAAGTTGCTGTACCTTTATCTGCAGCCACAACCAAATAAGGATCATCTTCGTCATGGCGTACCACATTTGCCGGCGGAATTAAATTGCCTGATTGATAATTATCAGTAATATCCAATAAACCTCGAATAAAATCTTTATAGCAAGAAATGCCTTCTTGAATTATTTCATCACGTGAAGCATCGATTGGAATTAACTTAGTAACGAATCCACCCTTCGCACCAGATGGAACAATTACTGCAATTTTTACATTTTGTGCTTTCATAAA
>JBFWPS010000126.1:0-5775 GCA_050249855.1 Gammaproteobacteria bacterium | reverse complement strand
AGATGATTCAAAACGTGATTTAAGAGGAATTGACTATAGAGGTAAAACGATAACATCAATTAGTTTTAAGGATGCTAATTTACGCGGTGTTTTAATCGATGACAGAACGCAATTTGTTTCTTGTAATGCCGAAGGAGCGATTTTCGTTCCCCAAATTTTAGTTATAGCAGTTGAGCAAAATCATCTATCATTAGTGAAACTGGTTTTACAATCAAATGCCGCTGCTGTGAAAAAGAAAGGAAAGGATTCATGTGGTGATACACCACTACATACGGCTATTAAAAAAAAATATGTGGCTATTGCATTAGCTTTAATAGTAGCTTGTCCAGAAGCGTTAGAAGTTACTAATAATTTTGGTGAAACACCGATTGATATAATGGTTGCATTAAAGCAAATTAATGTTATTAAAGCTGTAATCAATCCAACTTCATCAGTAGAAATTCTTGAGAAACTTTATAATTTAAGCCATCAACATGGTTTCAAAGAAGTGCAGTTTCATCTAGCGAATGCTTTGGTTTTGAAAAAAGCATCTTCAATGGACAGTGGTGCGATGACTTTATTGAAGCAATATGTAGGTGAAGCTGGATGGTATGGATTTTTCGTCAAAGGACATTGGAATCATCATTATGCTGCACAAATTAATAAGTTACTGGCTAATGAAAAACTTACAGTTCAGGATATTCACGGCGAACTAGTAAAAATTCGAACAGGAGTAGGTAATAAATGGAATCCACAAGGTTCATTGGCACAGATCATAGAAGCAATAGAATTGCTAAATCCGTCGTTAACTGCAACGCTTAGTCGGGCTTCATCAGTATCACAAATATCATATTAAAGGTCATGATTGGCGTTATTGGAAGGCCCACGTTGTTTGCGGAACGTGGCAATCTAGTACTGAATTAAAATAGTAGTCAGTTCTGGATTGTTTCGCTACGCGCGCAATGACGGCTTTGTTCTACATAAGATGGTGGATTACGGGCTTTATGCCCCTAATCCACACTACGCTAGGCAAGCATCATTTAAAATCATCTCCCCACACTCAAATATTCTAAACCTAACGATTTTAAATCATTTGGCTTAAAAATATTTCTACCATCGAAGATGACTGGTGATTTTAGACTTTCTTTTACAACATTCAGATTAACAGTTTTAAACTCGGGCCACTCGGTCACAATAATCAATGCATCTGCATCGTTTAAACAATCAGTGGCATTTTCACAAAGTATTAAATCATTACGTTGACCATATTTTTTTTCTATTGCTGCCATGGCGGCTGGATCATATGCTTTTACAACCGCATTGTGAGACCAAAGTCCTTCTAATAATGCACAACTACTGGCTTCTCTTATGTCATCCGTATTTGGTTTGAAAGATAGCCCCCACAACGCGAAAACACGATGACTAATATCATTCGAAAAGTATTTTAATATTTTATTTAATAAAATCAGCTTTTGCTCATCATTTACTTTAACAACAGCAGAAAGTAACGAGGTTTTAAGATTTTTTTCTTTCATGAAGTGAATCAGTGCTTGTAAATCCTTAGGAAAACAGGAACCACCGAAACCACAACCTGGTGCAAGAAAATAAGGACCAATTCTTGGATCCAAACCAATTCCTCGTGCTATTTCTTCTATATTTGCACCAACCAATTCTGATAAATTGGCAATTTCGTTGATGAAACTAATGCGTGTAGCAAGCATAGCATTTGCAGCATATTTTGTAAGTTCAGCAGACGGGATATCCATAAAAATAAGTTTTTCTTCAGGGAAATATTTATAGAGTTTCTTGAAATATTCAACTGTAGATTCATTTTCTACACCTAAGATAATTCGATCAGGCGTTAAGAAATCTGTTATTGCAGAGCCTTCTTTTAAAAATTCCGGGTTAGAAGCTACGTCAAATGAAATTGAATTTTTAACGTTTTCTTGTAAACAGGTTTTAATTTTATGTACCGTGCCAACAGGTGCGGTAGATTTATTAATTATGAGTTTATATTCATTTATTTCTGTCGCAATGGTTTTAGCAACTGATAGTACATATTCAATATTGGCTGAACCATTATCAGTAGAGGGAGTATTAACACAAATAAATTGTAATATCCCATGTGAAACTGCTTTTTTTTGGTCGGTAGTGAATTGTAGTTTTTTACTGTCTAAATGTTTTCGAATTAACTCAGTAAGCCCAGGTTCAAAAATGGGTGTGGCGCCTTTATTTAGCAACGAAATTTTTCGAGGATCTATATCAACACACATAACTTCATGACCTAACTCAGCCAAGCATGTTCCAGTGACTAAACCAACATAACCGCAACCATAAATACTAACTTTCATATTTAATTTCTCATTTATAAAATCGATTTATTTCTTCGAACGCTTGTTCCAAAATGTGAATAGGTGGATGCGTATGCAAAACTGAATTTGTATGTTTATCCATCATCATCAGTTCTCCCATAGATGAAATCGAAATAATTTCACTGGTAGTAATAACACCAAAGCCAACATAGCTACCGACTATGAAGAAGTCAGGATTATTGACTGTTTCTAGTTCTTGTCCAACACTATAGTTAAAGCTAGGAGTTTGACAACCTAGTAAGTGGTTTAAAAGTGTAGGTACTATATCATAATGTGTTGTTTGATAATTAATTATTTTAGGTTTTTTACCAGGCCAATAAATTAGTAATGGCGTTTGTATTTGAAAATTTGTGAAATTGCTTGCATGACCCCAATAACCCGAATGATTGTCATTGAATTCTTGACCATGATCACCGGTGATAACAATGACCGTGTCATTGAAGTGATTGGTTTTTTTTAGTGTTTTAATAATTTCATAAATCTGTTTATCGATAAAATAAAGTGCATTTTTGTAACGATTAATATAGGGAGTAGGATTATTAGTATGTGATAAAGTAAATCGATCACATGGTTTTGGGCTAATAGGGAAGGGTTTTTCAAGATTAGGGATCCCACAAAAGCTATGCGCTGAGTCATAAAATAAAAATGTAAAAAAGGGCTTATTTTTGTTTTTATTACTTTTAATAAATGATATAGCCGATTTCGTGATGTATTGGTCCCTGACTAAAGGGTTTTTACCTGGTGATTTTGTTGCCAAAGAATGTATTTTTAAAAAAACAGTTTTATTGAATTCAGGCAAAGTCAGTTCAGCGCTGGCAAGAATTTTCGTTTTGTATTGCTCATTTAACAATGTATCGATTAGTACAGGATCTTTATGAGTGTTAAGAGCAGAGTCCCAATAAGTTGCTGGCAATCCATAAAATAAACTAAAAATACCTGCTCGAGTACCATTGCCACCACTGAAATGTTGTAGATAATGCTCACTATTTTTAGAAAAATTGAAAAGATTTGGCATGATGCTAGGTGTTATTGAATCAAATCGCCAACTATCAATTGCTATTATCACGAGATTTAATTGTTTTTTAGGGGTATTACATACCAGAGGTTTTAAAGGATAATGCATGACGATATTTTTTTGATTTGGTTGATATGTATTAACTTCATTGTATCGTTCTAAGTCGAATGTATTTAAATTTTTTGATAGAAGATGTGCAAGTGTAAATTCATAAAATGGAATAAATCGACCATTATCTAAAAAGTGGCGAAACATTAATGCCCCATTGCTAAAGAAAAGCATCATGTAAGATAAGTATAAACAGCCAAATAAAAAAATAACTGGCGTAAATATTTTTGGATATTTTTTTTTATGTGATAGCCAAAAACCATAAAAGCTTTCAATGAAAACAATGATAGCTATCAAAAAAAACAATATAAAATATTCAAACCAACTAAAATCGAAAATTTCAGATGCTTCACTACTCAATAACATAGTAAATACGATTCCATTCAGATGAAATCGAAACTGATTAAAAACAAATGTATCAATTAAGATGAACAAGGTAATTAAAGTATTGCAAGTAATCGCAAGTGGTATAATTAATCTTTTTTCTGTATAAAAATAGGCAATAGGCAGCATTAATAATAATGGGCTTAATGCAAATACAGCTAAGTGTCCTAAATAAGTGAATGTAAGATAGGTACTTATAAGAAATTTTCCATAAGGAAAAATCATTTTAGAACTTAAAAAAGTTACATGTTGTAAATAACTTAAGCCAATGAGCCAAAGTAAGAGACAATTTCCAAAGCTAAACCAGAAGAGCCATTTAAATAACTGTTGACGTGTCATGATTGTATTCATGTGGGTAGTTTATCTGATAAATGCTAATTAACATACTTTGACTTACTTCCCAATAATCCCTAAAATCGAGTCAATTTGGCTTTTAAGGAATTTTAAATGAGTTGGTTAAAAAAATTACTGCCTTCTGTGCTTAAAACTAATAAAGATAATCGAAAGGGTGTGCCTGAAGGGCTTTGGACGAAATGTGATGAATGTCAAGCCATGTTGTTTAAGGCTGAACTTGATAGGAATCTTAATGTTTGTCCAAAATGTGGTCACCACAAGCGCATCAATGCTAGAACAAGACTTGATAACTTTCTAGATCAAGAAAATCGAACTGAATTAGCAATGGATGTAGTACCCGTTGATCGGTTGAAATTTAGGGATAGTAAAAAGTACAAAGATAGAATTTCTGCAGCGCAAAAATCAACCAATGAACAAGAAGCTTTGATAGTAATGCGTGGTACCTTGTGTGGCCAACCTCTTGTTGCTTGTGCCTTTGATTTTTCATTCCTAGGTGGCTCTATGGGGGCGGGTGTTGGAGAACGTTTTATCCGTGGTGTTCAAGAAGCCTATGAAGCTAAGTTACCATTTATATGTTTTTCAGCAAGTGGTGGTGCAAGAATGCAAGAAGGTTTATTTTCATTGTTGCAAATGTCGAAAACAAGTGCGGGTTTAGCACGTTTAGCAACAGTAGGATTGCCTTATATTTCTATCCTCACAGATCCAACCACTGGAGGCGTGTCTGCAAGTTTGGCTTTATTAGGTGATATTATTGTCGCCGAACCCAAAGCGTTGATTGGTTTTACTGGTCCACGTGTTATTGAACAAACTGTGCGAGAGACTTTACCAGAAGGTTTTCAACGAAGTGAATTTTTACTTGAACATGGAGCAATTGATTTAATCATTGATCGACGACAAATGCGTGAAAAAATTGCTGGTTTATTATCTAAATTAAAAAACACCTAATATTATGCAAGAATTTAATCCTATTTTCGCACGACTTAAAGATTATTTAGAACGATGTAATAATCTTTGGGGGTATCTTTGACTTAGATGCTAAGTCTGAACGTTTAGAAGAAGTTAATAAAGAATTAGAAGATCCTGAATTATGGGCTGACCCTAAGCGTGCGCAAGAATTAGGGCGAGAACGAGCGCAGTTAGAGGCTATGGTAAATGTGCTCAAACAACAAAAACAAGCAATACAAGATTTAATAGATTTAGCAACACTTGCTGACCAAGAAGAAGATATTTCTGTTATTTTATCATTAACTGAAGAAATTAATATTATTGAAAAGATGATTAATGATTTGGAATTTAAAAGAATGTTTTCTGGAGAGATGGATTCTCATAATGCTTATTTGGATGTGCAATCTGGTTCAGGTGGAACAGAAGCACAAGATTGGGCAAATATGTTATTACGCATGTATTTGCGTTGGGCTGAAAAAAAAGGTTTTAAAGTTGAAATTACACAAGTATCACCAGGTGAAGTTGAAGGTATTAAAGGAGCAACGGTTAAAGTATCTGGAGATTATGCTTATGGTTGGTTACGTACGGAATCTGGTGTTCATCTATTATTACTATTAA
>JBFWPS010000125.1:0-5794 GCA_050249855.1 Gammaproteobacteria bacterium | reverse complement strand
CAATAAAATGTTTCTTTTTCTTCATTTTTTTATGCCAATGCTAATAATTCAGCAATCTTTTCGGACTTAAATATTATTTATATTGTACAACTTGCAAACTGTGTTTTCATCTTTTTAATAGCATCAAATTTACTTTTTTTAGCTAATGCATCGAAGTCATTTACAAGGCAATTTTCAAGTTTTGTTTGAATAATATATTCAATTAATGCATTCCGGAAAACTTGAGGGAGTTTTCCTTTTGTCACCATTTTTAACGCATTATATTTTGAAAAAAGCTGTACAGAAAGATCCGTATTCTCTGTATGAGTTGAATCCATCCATTTTCTACCAACATCTAAAAGTTCTCGTTGAATTGGTACTGACGAATCATCACCTAATAAAAGTGTTAAATCGCTATCAGTAACATTTTCCAGTTCATTGAAAACAGCAAGGGAAAGTGGATTCATACTAATGAGATGTGAGTTGTTATCTTCTACAAAAAGACGTCTTGCAGCAGAAACATAATAGTTTTGTATTGTCTTAATGCATAATTTGACAGCCTTCGTTACTTCAGTTTCATTTAAATTTTCATTATCATATTCCTTTAATACTTTTAGTAAATTATAATAAGAGGAACATTTCTGAAGCAGTTCATATACTTGATGTTGCAAATGAGCATCTTGTGATCTTAATTTTCCATCACGATGTTCAATTCTTAAAATAACTTCATAAAGCTTTAGCAATTCAGGATGCAAACTAAATTGCCTAAATAACGCTATCGCATTATCAATTCCATCGTGTCTAAAAGTCTTATGAAATAGGCCCCATTCATCTTTTCTAGTTTTAAGTAATAAGCTTAATATAGATAAGTCACCCCAGTTATTAAGCACACGTTCACAGATACCTGACATTAGCTCTAAAGTATTTACTGCATAATTTCTATTCAGCATAGTGTCTGGCATGAAACAATAAACGGCCCGTAATTTCTCAACATCGTTTCTAATTGCAACTCTAAGTTTTTGAAAATTCTCAAAATGAGCACTTGAGGTTTCTGCCTTAATTAATTTAAGACCTTCTTCTGCTTGCAAAAATAATTTTTTTAAAATTTTTTCTCGTACAAGCATTGTTAAATAATCCGGTACTTCAACAGAATTTACACTATAGATATGTTCTAAAAGATAAGCCAGCTGTAAACTTGTTTGATCCGGATTTAATATTTCATTATCGAATATAACTTTAGGTATTATCAGTTCATTCTCAATGCATATTCCTCGTTTTGTATAAGCAAGCTTTATAGAAAAATTTCCATCAGTTCCTTGTTCTACGCTTTTTATATGCAGTTTTGCATTTGGATCCTTTAAATCGAACACAGCTGGCAAACTAGATAAAACCTTATTGACCAACAAAGGATAAACGAGTAATAAAGGCTTGTCTCCGCTGTGATATAGCAAATTACTAGATGAAATCGGTCCAGATTTTTCTAATCTTCCAACAATTATTTTCAATTTAAACATACGCTATAACCTTTTCAAACTTTGGGCGTTTCATCAATAACTTTATCCTGTATTTCCTACAGTATGCTGTTTTTGGTAATTAGCACTCACATCTGTCGTTAGGGTGTAACCATTCAACATGGTAGCACTAGCTGCAAAAACACCATATTCGGCTAATTGTTTAGATGTATCCGCATTTTGTGCAGATGACTTGTCGTAATTAAATATGTTTGCAAATGATGTACCAAGAACAGTTAACTGTTTTTTATAATCACTAAGAAAATCTTTATTGGGACGCTGAGCAGGGTTTGATAATGACCTAATATAATTTTCAACA
Source organism: Gammaproteobacteria bacterium (assembly GCA_050249855.1). Taxonomy (GTDB): domain Bacteria; phylum Pseudomonadota; class Gammaproteobacteria; order JBGSLN01; family JBGSLN01; genus JBFWPS01. Next base: position 3,985 of record JBFWPS010000125.1, on the reverse strand, counting down.
TAGTTAATAACGTTGAATAGATCATATAAAATATCTGAGGCGCCTGACTCTAAAATTATCTTAGCTGCAGTTGCCATTGCAACGACAGTCTTACCATCAAGTTGATTGATAAATGAATTTTTAATCGATGGTAATTGACTTGAATTTGATCTTAAAAATTCAGCATAAGTTAAATTAGGATCTGACACTAATAATGTAAAATGTACTTCAGATAATTGTTGATGCTTTACAAGATTTGCCAGTTCATTGAGCATCATCAAATATGCTTTAAATTCAACAATCTCATTTGAAGAATAAAGAGCACATAATAACAATGGCATATTTGGATTCAAATTTTCCAAAATGCGCGATACTACATAATTATGTTCCATATTTCCATAAAAAACTGATTTATCAGAAAGTTTATTACTTGATAGTTGAGCAAAGTTTTTAAAAATTTCAAGCATAGGCAATTTAGAATTTTGAAGCATTTTAACCGCTTCTTGTTCATAATCAACATTCGTCTTCACTTGTACCATAGGTGCTATTTTCGTTGCTCCTGTCTTTAATATCCAGAGATGATAAAGATGGGATGACTCATAAAAACAATCGATAAAACCTTCCTTTGGTTGTTCGTTTGCAACAATTTGTTTTACAAGTTGGTTTAAACGTGCGAATAATGCCGTTATGAAAAACGAACGACAATCTGATTCTATCAACTCAAATCGACTATTTTCCACACCAAAAACTTCGTTGTTTGAATTTAATCGAAATATTTCTATAATTTTTTCATACTGAGCTCGTTCAAAAAAACTTTCCAACAGACTTCTAACAAATTTCGTGCGCTTTGCTTCAGTCAGAGTCATGTAATCAGGTAATTTTTGTAATCTATTAAAAGCAGAGACATCATATTGTTCCATAACAATTTGGAGAATATGCTCTTCAATGCGACTATTTGGTAAATGAATGGGAAAACCAGCATCAATTAATTGCTGTTTAGCCAGCAATAGTTTTTCCAAGGAAAATAAACCTTGAGCATTTGGATCAGAGCAAATCAGCTGATAAGTAACCCATTTTAAATAATCAATACATCTTATAACAAAACTTTGATAAAAATCTAATGCATCTTCAGCTAAAACTAATTCCCAAGCTTCAAACGTATTAAATGGCTCAGTTAAAAATGCAAAATAACAAGCAACATCGCACGTAATTTCGACCGGCTTAAATAAATTATAATATTTTATAAATGCAGCATTACGACCAGACTCAGGAGTTATCGCCTTTTGAATAAACAAGTGTGATATAATAGCCTGAAAATTCGCAGACAATGCTTCTCGATATTTTTCAATCACTTGGGACAGTACTAGACTAAATGCAGCCCTGCTATCTTGACCATTTTTATTCCCTATTAATAAATTTATAAAACTTGATGATGATTCTTTAGGTTTACTATACAAACTAAGTTCTATCGCTCGCAGTTTTTTTAAGAATTCAATTCTTGAAAGCTGACCCATGCCAACTAATTTAATATCCTGTTCTATGGCATCAATTAATGTGAGAACAGAATGATCGCTTTTAGTTATACCCGATTTAAAAGTTAATAATGATACTGATAATGCATCTAGTTCAGATGCCATACTTGAATTGAGTAATTGTTTGATACCTTCATCTATAATTTGATTCAAATCAGGACGACCGCGTTTTGCATTTAACAAGATTGAAATAAACCAATGGTTCGAACTAGAATATTGACTCATTTGTTGACAAAAATTTTTAATTTCGGTTTCATGACTAAATGACTCTAGACCTTGATTACGAACTGAATAATCTATTATTGAAATAATGCCCGCAATTAAATGACGTGAATAAGGTATCGCATCTAGATGAAAAGGTAATTCATTAATCTGCCTAGATGAAGCTAGAAATCTTGCAGCTGCCCTATAAGGATTTGCACTTGCTAATAAAACTTCTGAAAATTCACTTGCAGCGAATCGTAAAGTTTTTTTAGTTTCTGGATTTTCATCATTAACTTGAATAGCCACTCCATATTGGTTACAAATTTGAAGATCAATGTAAACTTCTGTCTGTTTATCATTAACTCTAAAGGCTAGAATGTGTAATTGATTATTCAAATCAGCAAGACGTAACTTAACGTCACTATTTAAAGGGTCATTATGAATTTTCATCAGTGCTTTTAAAATAAAAAATGGATAATAATATATATAAGGCGTTTTTAACATTTGATTACGTAATATGCCAATTTGATTTTCTTGGTCAGAAGCTGGTTTTAAATGTATAGAAGCTTTCGGAATAAATTCAAACATGTGACATTCCCTTATGATCGCTAGTAGAAACAATACTTCTAGCACTTTCACCAATTTCAGGCATGGTCTTTCCAATCAAGTCAGCTAAGGTAGTCAAACTAGTTCCAATTAATGGAATATAAGCGTCATTTAGTGCAATAGTAACTTCCGAAGTTAATTTAATATTCAATCGTTTGATAATTGAGGCTAAATAATTAAACTCATTGATCCAAACATGATTATCAGTGAAGTCACGAAATACGAACAGTCTTTGTGCAAACTGACGCATATATTCGTTCGCTGCTAAAATATTGAAATAGATGTTTAGGTATTTGTCTTTTGCATCTATAAGCGGTGAAAATGCCGGTGTAGCTTGCTTTACATGTTTTGTTTCAATATTACTAATAAGAGCCAGTAATGATGTATTTAAAGCTTCAAATCTTTTCCAAAACATTTCGTCCGTCAAGGAGTCATTATTTATTATTTCTTTCAAAGTAACACCCAATGAATGATTCTTGGGATTATTAACCCAATCATTTTTTGACTGGTCACATGCTAACATTGCTTGCGTTACCTTTTTAAACGCTGATATTATAGCTTGTCGAGTAGAAACAACCTTTTTTTGTGTTGCGAATAGAGAACCAATCAAAGATGATGAAGTATTAGTTGTTGTTGTCTTAGGTTTTGATATGTTAGCAGTAATCCACTTTTTAAAATCATCTTTTGATTTATTGTTACTTGAATTAAACAACTGATAAACCAAATACATTCGTTCATAACTTACTACTTTAAATTTTTCCAAATCTCCAAGACAAAATGCTTCAAAATTATCCAGCAATGTTTTTACCGCTTGTTTCAATTGACTGATATGCTCTTGAGGCAAATGTTGTTCATAGGCAGGTAAATCATTGGTAATCTGAATGATATCTTGATCAGTAACATTATTGGAACGAATGCTAGCAGTAAAAGCAAGAACTTTGGCATCAAATCTTCGTAATAATGAAACGTAATCTTCAGGCTTGATATTTTTCAACAACAAATTAAATAACTTAGCCAGCTTTGTGGCTAAATCATATTTCTCTTCCTTCAAGCAAGTTGAAATTATATCATCAATATATTGCAAATCATCTTGCATAATCTCCCATGGTAAATATAAGTGCTCAAAAGCCGAAAATATTAAATCTATAGAGGTCTTATAACTTAAAAGAACCCGTGAAAATTCTAAAAATATTTTTTCCACGAGATCGCTTGTAATAAAACGACTACCTGATGGCAGACTAGTCGCACTTGACTTTAATTGATTTAAAAAGCCCTCTATTAAATGTTGAACTAAAACTGACCCATTGAATCTAACGTATCCAGTAAAACCATTAAACAAACACTGATCACTATCTGAAAGCGAAACAAGTCCATCAGCTAATTCAAAAATATATTGGTTAAAATCGAAAGATCTATGTTTATTTTCCAAATGGTCTAAAATAAAAATTAAAAACTGACGCTGTAGTGGACTGTATTTCTTTTTTTGTTCTTCAAATTCAGATTTTAAGCCATTGATTGTAGAAGAGTCCAAATATGCACGCACTGAAGTAAAATTTTTAACTGTAAATAGAAAATCATATTCAGCTATAATACGATTAGGCTGAACTACATAATGATCGCGAATGGTAGCATATAACTTTAATAAGCGCTCACTAACGGCTACT